>CAJASX010000078.1 GCA_903944725.1 uncultured beta proteobacterium | reverse complement strand
TACCGGACACTTGGTGTTGGCAACTTTACATACCAACGATGCGCCATCAGCGGTAACGCGTTTAATTGATATGGGAATTGAACCATTTTTATTATCGTCGACGCTCTTAGGGGTGCTGGGACAACGCTTAATACGCCTCACTTGTAAAGCTTGTGGCGGCAAGGGTTGCGCGGCCTGCGGCGAATCGGGCTATAGCGGTAGAGCAGGCATTTATGAGTTAATGGCCACTAATGAGACGATTCGTGAGCTCATTCATAATCGCGCAGCTGAAAGTGAAATCCGTAAGCAGGCGACTGCAAATGGTATGCGCAATTTGGCGGAAGACTGCCAACGGTGGATTGACTCAGGTCAGTCGACTGTAGAGGAAATGTTGCGTGTGACTGGCGCGGTTGAAATTGATTAATCCTATCTTCGCACAAAAAAACCATGCCACGCTACCGATTTGAAGCTTTAACCTATGGTGGTAAAAGTGAACGCGGTAGTGTTGATGGTGAGAACGAGCGTGTTATTCGGCAGCAGTTAATGGCGAAGCAACTGGTGCCCGTGCGCATTGAGCTCGAAAACCAATGGACTAAGCAACAATTTTGGCAGCGTTTATTTTCTGAAGATAGGCCGCTTAGCCGTAATGAATTAGCAGTACTTACCAAGCAATTTGCTTTGCTAGTGCGTTCTGGTGTACAAATTGATGAAGCGCTCACTGTTTTATCGGATGAAAGCTCAAAACCCCATATCAAAAATGTTTTACAGTCAGTAGTTGCTGAATTACGCGCCGGCTTATCTTTATCGCGCGCAGTCGCTACAGAACCACAAACCTTTGACCCTTTATATCAAGGGGTGGTTGGTGCCGCTGAACAATCGGGCCGCATGGGTCAAGTCTTAACCCAATTAGCTGAATTTTTAGAAAAGCGGCAAGCGTTAAAACAAAAAGCCTTGGGTGCTTTAGCTTACCCTGCAATGTTGACTGCGGTTTCGTTTATGGTCATTTTATTTTTAATGACCTATGTTGTACCGCAAATTGCCCGCGTTTTTCAAAGTACTAAACAAACCTTGCCATTTATGACCCGTTTTATTTTGGGATTATCTAATTTTTTAGTTGATTGGGGATGGTTATTAGCCTTATTAATTGCTGCAGGTATTTATTTTGGTCGGCGCGCTTTAAAGCAAACCGAAATACGATTACGTTTTGATCGCTTTATCTTAAATTTACCTTTTTTGGGCCCTTTACTATTAGGCTTTGAAACCGCCCGCTTTGCTAATACTATGGCGATGTTAGTAGCCGCCAATGTGCCGATCTTAACCGCTTTACATAGTGCTCGAAGTACCTTGGGTAATGAAGTTTTAAAGGAAGCAATTGACTCTACTGAAGCGCGCTTACGAGAAGGCTCTAGCTTGTCTCGCGCATTGGGAAGTCAAGGGGTTTTCTCACCTATTTTGATCCATTTAATTCGCTCTGGAGAGGCCTCTGGTCAGCTTGCGGAGATGCTTAAATATGGCGCAGAAAATGCAGAATTAGAGGCTGAACAAAAAACAAAAATTTTTACTAGTTTATTAGAGCCCGTATTAATTTTGTTTATGGGACTCATGGTCTTAGGAATTGTAATGGCGGTAATGCAACCAATTTTGGAAATGAATTCTGGAATTCATTGATTTTTTAGTGAGGCAATTATGCAAATTTTAATTATTACAAGTCCAACTAGTCGCGTCAAAGAATTTCATTTATCGAAGATACATCTTTTATTTGGCGCATTGGCGATAACCTTTACTTTGTTGGCAGTTAACTGGCTAGTGGCTGCTAGCGTTAATTTAACGCGAGATACTATATTTACTTTAGGTCAAGCAGAACTACAGGAGAAAAAAATTGTCACTTTGGCTGAGGCTGATTATGAATATAAGCTGCACGAGTTGCAAGCGCGTTTAGTGCAAGCTCAGCAAAGTCTGGGACAATTAGATTCCCTCAGAAATCAATTATTACAATTAAATAGTTTACCCAAAGTTAATCAAAAGGATGTGGTTTCAGGTTCTTTATCGCAAGAAGGTTTTGTAGATACGGCGCTTGCTCTAGGTGGCCCATTGAAAATATCACGCGAGATTTTTTCACCCGATGAGACTTATGGCGTTCGTCTTGATCGGACCTTGCAAGACTCTATTGGTTTACAAACCCAAGTATTGACTTTACAGAAGGCTTTTGCTGAAACCCAAGTTTCAATGAGCGGGGTTCCCTCAGGCTCACCATTACCATTTGACGTTTCCCCATCGAGTGGGCTTGGTTATCGCATTGATCCCTTTACACGACAAATTGCTTGGCATGATGGTACTGACTTTCCGGCTGCTTATGGCACGCCAATTTTGGCAACCGCCGACGGTATTGTGATTAAAGCAGGGTGGAGTGGC
>CAJASX010000077.1 GCA_903944725.1 uncultured beta proteobacterium | reverse complement strand
GGTCGCTCAATGGTTTATGGCACGATGGGGGGTGACGGTCAACCACAAACCCAATGTGCAATATTTACCAGAACAGCCGTATATGGGCTAGACCCTCAAGAAGCTATTAGTCGGCCCCGCTGGTTGCTGGGTAGAACTTGGGGGCAAACTAGCGATAGTCTGAAGTTGGAAGCGCGCTTTGATCCGCTAGTGATTGCTGAACTTGCTGCTAGGGGTCACGAGATTGAAATATTAAGTGATTTTGACGAAACTGTGGGACATGCTGGTTGTATTATTCGTGACCCCTCGGGAGTATTACGGGGTGGCTGGGATCCGCGCAGTGATGGCGGGGTTGCGGCCTACTAAGCAGGCATTTAATTTTCGTATTAAAGTGGTGTCTAGTTAATAGTTAAAGCTGCCATTGGTCGCGATGAAATAATTCTTAATTCAATAACTAAATCTATTCTGGGGACTTAAAATGCAAAACACTATTCGAATTAAACCCATACTTAAAACACTTGTAATTGCAATGGGGGTCATTGGAGTTGTTTCGCTTGGCGCTTGTCAATCAATGAAGCATGGCACAGGGCAAAAAGCATCGGCCAAGCTAGAGCCTCGTTCAGGATCAGCTACAACTGGTGAAGTGGTTTTCATTTGGCAAGGTCATGATGTCATGGTTTCAGGGAAGTTTACTGGCCTTAGGCCAAATGCGGAACAAGGTTTTCATGTGCATGAGAAAGGTGACTGCTCTGCGCCTGATGCTACTAGTGCTGGCGGACATTTTAATCCCGACGGCAAAGCTCACGGAAAGCCTGGAAGCGATATGAGCCATGCAGGTGATATGCCGAATATCAAATCGGATGCTAATGGCAATGCCACTTACTCTGCTAAGTTATCTGGATTTTCAGTAGATAACAGCGCCACAGGAATCTTGGGACGCTCTGTGGTAGTGCATCGTGATCCCGATGATTACAAATCTCAACCAGCTGGTAATTCTGGCCCACGAGTAGCTTGTGGGTTGATAAAATAATTATGCAGTAAGTCAATGGCCACTTTAATGTGAGGTTGGCCATTGACATTTTTTAAAAATACAGAATTTTTTATCTGTAATTTTATGCTATTCTAATTTATAGAAATATAAATTGGAGATCAAAATTTATAGCAAAGTTAAGCAACTTGCGCTTTTGCTAAGCCCGTGGCTTATTTTATTGGCCCTATGGCAATTGATTATTTCAGCTAGTTTAGTTGATCGTTCACTGATGCCTAGCCCATTTGAAGTGGCTAGTAAATTTTACGACTTACTGATAAATGGACGTTTACTTGGCGATATTGCGATGTCGACCCAACGGGTTTTTCTAGGTGTCGTAAGTGGCATTGCTTTAGCTGTACCAGTAGGTTTTTTAATTGGCTGGTATAAAGATGTCCGTACTTTTCTCGACCCAGTGATTAATTTTTTTCGAGCATTGCCACCTATTGCACTAATTCCTTTGGTGGTAGTGTATTTTGGCATTGATGAGCCTGCCAAAATTATTATTTTGTTTTATGCCTCTTTTTTTGCTGGGGTAATTGTGATGTATGAAGGAGTTGCGCAAATTAGCCCAATTTATATTAAGGTTGCGCATACCCTAGGCGCTTCAGATTGGGAGATTTTTTCGCGAGTGATTGTGCCATTAACTATGCCACATATATTGACCGCTTTACGGGTGGCATTAGGAGTTGCTTGGGCTACCTTAGTTGCCTCGGAATTAGTGGCTGCTCAAAAAGGTTTAGGCGCACTTATTCAAAGTGCTGGATCATTTTTTCAGTTAGACGTAATTTATGTAGGGATCATTGCGATTGGATGTGTTGCATTAACTATGGATTTGATCTTGAGATCAATGACTAAGCATTTAATTAAGTGGCAAGATCGGGTTGAGGCTCAATGAACCAAGAACGTATTTATTTTAAAAATGCCACGGTTGACTTTAAGGTTGAAAAAGGTTTATTAAGAGTGATTGATGATATTTCCTTTGCAATTGCTGACGGAGAATTTATTTCGATAGTAGGGCCATCGGGTTGTGGTAAGACGACTATGATGAATATCATTGCAGGCTTTGTAAAGCCAACATCTGGCAAGGTATTGCTTGATGGCGTGGAAATCAATGGGCCATCTCAGAATCGCGGCGTTATTTTTCAAGAGTATGGTATTTTTCCTTGGTTAACTGTTGAAAAAAATATTCTTTTTGGTCTAACTTTGCGAAATAGCAAAATACCTAAAAGTCGCCATCAAGAAATTTGCCAGCGGTATTTACAACTCATGGGTTTATCTGACTTTGCCCAGGCCTATCCTAGGACTCTTTCTGGTGGCATGCGCCAACGTTTAGCCATAGCCCGAGCTTATGCGACTAATCCTGAATTTTTGTTAATGGACGAACCCTTTGGCGCCTTAGATGCTCAAACTCGAGCCAAGATGCAAGATTTACTACTTGAGGTTTTGCAACACGAGCGCAAAACAGTTTTATTAATTACTCATTCAGTAGATGAGGCAATTTATTTATCTTCTAAAATTATTGTGGTTACAGCACGTCCTGCAAAAATTAAAGAGATAATTGATGTTCCTTTTCCCTACCCACGTCATGAGTCGATTCATGATGATCCTCAATTTATTTCTCTTAAGTCGCGCCTAAGAGATTTGGTAATGAAAGAATATGAGGCGCAACAAAAACTTTCTAATTAATAATTTTAAGTCACAACACATAGGAGATTGATATGAATAAAAATAAAGCTGAATTTAATCGTCGTAAATTTATAGTGGGCGCTGCCTCTGCTTCTGCTTTGGCAATTACTGGGTTCCCAGCTATTGGGCAGGCTAAGGTAAAGTTAAAGGTGGGTTATGTTGATACCCTTGCAGTCACAGGACAACTATGGACTGGAGTGCATCGCGGCCAGTGGGCTAAGGAGGGGATTGAATTTGATCCCTATAAATTTAATACCGGCCTAGATTTGTTTAATGCCATGATTGGTGGCAGCCTTGATATGTTAAGCACTGGGGCGGTAATTTCCAATTTTCCAGCTCGCGGCCAAGGCAAGGCATTTATTATTAATAATATTGAATTTGCTACTGCCCAACTTTGGGTTCGTCAAGATCAAGGGATTAAAGATTGGTCCGATTTAAAAGGTAAAAAAATTGCTACGACGATTGGTACAACTGCCCATGTATTTTTAGACGCCGCTTTGCGCGCCAATGGCCTTGACCCCGCCAAGGATGTAGAGATTGTGAACCAGGGCATGCCAGTTGCTGTTACCTCCTTTATTTCTGGTGCAGTGCCTGCGGTTGCTTTATGGGTGCCATTTAATGTCTTGGTACGCGATAAAGTGCCTTCGGCCAAAATGTTAGTTGACGCATCTGCTTATTATCCAAAATCTGCAATTCTTGGTGGGTGGGCAGTACGCGCTGATTATCTTGATAAGAATCGGGCTGTCTGCGCCAGTGTTATTAAAGGTTGGGCGGCTGCAAACGATGATTTAATTAAGAATTCAGAAGAAATTCTGCCAATTATTCAAAAAGCAAATTACAGTCAAGTACCACTAGTTGATTTGCAGGCTCAATTTAAAGCTTCAAAATACAATACCGCTGCAGAATGGAAAAAATTAATTGAAAATGGGACGGCAATAGGTTGGCTTCAGCAAGTTACCGATTTTTATGCCCGGGCTGGAAATATTCAAAATCCAATTCCTGCTAAAACCTATTTTGATTCGAAACTATTTACGGATAATGTTAAAGGCTAATGTACCAACCCAGACCTGGGACTACATCATCGTTGGCGCCGGGTCTGCAGGGTGCTTGTTGGCAAATCGCTTAATTCGAGCTGGTTATTCTGTCCTTTTAATCGAGGCAGGTAAGCAAGATAAAGGCTTTTGGCTGCATTTACCAGTGGGGTATTTTAAGACTATTTTTGATGAGCGTTACTCACGTTTATTTACGATTCAGCCTCAAGCGGAAACTGGTAACCGGAAATTAATTTGGCCACGTGGCAGGGTATTAGGGGGCTCAAGCTCTATCAATGGTTTGATTTATATTCGTGGCCAACACGCCGATTATGATGACTGGGAGCGGGCAGGAGCCACTGGGTGGGGGTATGAGGATGTTTTGCCTTATTTTAAAGCCTCTGAATGCTATTCAGGCGCTGATAATTATTTTCATGGCAAGACCGGTGAGCTTGGAGTATCCAACTTAAGAAATGATGACCCTTCCTGCGATGCATGGTTGGCTGCTGCTAAAGAGTTTGGCTTGCCATTTAACCGTGACTTTAATGGCGAGACAGATTACGGGGTAGGCAAATATCAACTTAGTATTAAAGGGCGCTGGCGCTCTAGCGCCGCAGAGGCTTTTTTGCGCCCCATTGAAGGCATTAGTAAGTTAACTGTACTGATTAATTCCATGGTTTCAAAAGTAATTATTGAAAATAATCAAGCCATCGGCATTGAATGTATTAGTAATGGTTCGATTAACCGCTATTATTGCAGTGCTGAAGTAATTTTAAGTGGCGGCGCTTTACAAAGCCCGCAAATTTTGCAGCTTTCGGGAATCGGCCCTGCAAATTTGCTGCGTCAACATGAAATTACTATCATTCATGACTCCCCTGAGGTGGGTCGAAATTTGCAAGACCACTATCAGGCTCGGACGATTGTTCAATTAAAAAACAAAGTTTCTCTCAATAATCAAGTACGTAATCCTTTGGGTTTGGCGAAAATGGGGATCGATTGGTTATTTATGCAGAAAGGGCCTTTAACCGTAGGTGCAGGCCAAGTTGGCGGTTTTGCAAAAACAGTCTATGCTAAAGATGATCGTGCTGATATTCAATTTAATGTTATGCCCCTTTCAGTTGATAAGCCTGGTGATCCTTTACATCCTTATGCCGGCTTTACTGTTTCAGTCTGTCAATGTAGACCACAATCGCGTGGTGAATTACAAATTCAATCGGTCAATCCTTTTGAACAAGCAAAAATTACCTCAAACTACTTAACTGCTGAAGTGGATATTAAAACTTTAGTAGCTGGCTTAGAAATGAGTCGTGAAATTTATCAGCAGAAAAGTTTTCGCAATCTATGGCATGTGGAAAAATTACCAAGTACTATGCCCCTCGAAACCTTCGCAAGAAATCATGGCGGTACGGTATTTCATCCAACCAGTACGTGCCGAATGGGTTCAGATTCAATGGCAGTTCTTGACCCTAAGTTACGTGTAAATGGCGTTAATAATTTAAGGGTTATTGACGCATCTGCGATGCCTTCAGTAATTTCTGCCAATACGAATGCCGCAACTATTATGATTGCCGAAAAGGGTGCGGCATTAATATTAACTGAGAATTAGGTTTTAATGATCAACTATGAG
>CAJASX010000076.1 GCA_903944725.1 uncultured beta proteobacterium | reverse complement strand
GGCCCGCTTTTTTAATTGCATCGGAATAAGTGGAAGAGGAATTGAGGCTGAACCAATCTTACTAGTTGGCTGAATTTCTTGATTTCCCAGCGCAATCATTGCAAGCAGTAATTCTTGAAATGGCTTCGCATGTAAAAATGTTCTTGGATGGACTTGCACTGGCATAATTTCCGATTGAATTGCTGGCCCCTGAGATGCCTTTAGCGCAGGACTGAGTTTTTCGGAAATAAAATTATTGTCACGATAGGTGCCAAGCAATTGAAATACCTGGTCGAGTGTTTGAATTTGTGACTCGGTCATATAGGTATGATTTAGTGCCAAAATTTTTAAAGCCGATTTAAAGCGTCTTAAGCCAACTCTGAGTTGGTGTAAATGTTCATCATAGCTATTGATACCAGAATTAATCTCACTAAGGTTTGGCAAGATTTGCGCCAAGCACGATTGCACAATAGCAGAAATAATTTCTGCATCGCTTGGCTTGACATCACTAAAATGGGTTAATTCAGCTCGCACGGGTGGACTCGATTGAATACCATTGACTAAGGTAAAACCTTGTTGTGCTTTGCCGCGGGTATCAAGATAGGCGCCAAAGCGCTTAATCATCGTTAAGGTATGAGCTAGGACTGCACTGCGTTTTCCTTGCAGTAATTCAATTTCGAGCTCCATGACAGGAACTGTTTTTTCTTTGCCTTGAGAATCTAGGGCTTTAATTTGACCCAGATCTAAGGCGTACTCAACCAAACCATTACGGGCTTTAAGGTGGACTTTACGACGCCAGATATCGGTCGAATACCTTACAGCCAAGGCCTCTGCAGAAGTATTAAGCAGTGCCTTCATGAGTATTACGCCAGCAGGGTGTTCGGCATGAGCAGCTAAAGACCAGATTGGGATGCCAGCCCCACGATGGGGAATAACTATCTCATGCTCAAGTCGATCGAAACTGCTAGAAGTACCTGTTTTTAAGGTTTGCACCCATTGCCGGCCTTCTTTGCGCAAGCGCAGGGCAATGCCAGCACGGGCTAAACGAAAGTCAGGGGTATCAATATAGGCAGCCTGAAGGTGTTGCCGCTTGAGGGCGCCTTTAGCAATTAAGAACTTTTCAATTGCGGCTAGTTTATTAGCGGGGAAGACGAGTTTCAGCTCGAATTCATGATCTTCATGAGGCAACGAGTCCATATTGGTGCATTCTAACCCCTTAATATGACAAGCTAAGAACTAGAAAACTGGGCCATTAGAGCATTTTGACCAATAGTGGGTTTTTGCTTGGCCTTGGCATGCAGTTGTTGATAGCTCCCATCCGAGCACATCTGCCACGCAGAGGCATTATCAGCAAGCAGTACTTTTAAGCCCTCTTGAATAACTTTTTCTTTTAAAGCAGTATCTTTAATTGGGAAGGCCACCTCAACGCGCCGTAAAAGATTGCGCTCCATCCAATCGGCGCTAGATAAATACACTAACTCCTTGCCACCATTATAAAAATAATAAATACGGTGATGCTCTAAAAATCGGCCAATAATCGATCGCACTTGAATATTCTCAGACAAACCTTTTACACCAGGCTTAAGGGCGCATACACCCCGTACAATCAGTTCAATTTGTACCCCAGCTTGTGATGCTTTATAAAGCTCTTCAATAATGGTGGGCTCTAACAGAGCATTCATTTTTGCCATGATCAAGGATTTTTTCCCATCCCGCGCAGCGCGCGCCTCAGTACGAATCAGCTTAACTAGTTCACTTAAGAGGGTAAATGGAGCCTCTAGCAGTTCTTTAGTCTTCGATTGCAAGCCAGTACCCGTTAGTTGCTGGAAAAGTTGATGTACGTCGCTCGTCATATCGGCGTCGCAGGTCATCAGACCGAAATCGGTATAAAGTTTTGCCGTACGAGGATGGTAGTTACCAGTGCCCAAGTGAGCATAGCGTTGCAGGGTATATTTAGGCACTGCTTTACTAGCACTAGAATTACCATTTAAGATCATTTCACGACGTACAATCAGCAGCATTTTGGCATGACATTTATGACCCACTACACCATAAACTACTTGAGCTCCGACCGACTCTAGTTTAGAAGCCCAATTAATATTCGTTTGCTCATCAAATCGCGCCAAGAGTTCTAGTACTACAGTTACTTCTTTGCCATTGCGAGCCGCTTCCATCAGCGCCTCCATTACTGGTGATTCATCCCCAGTACGATAAACCGTTTGTTTGATGGCTAATACCTCAGGGTCTTGCGCGGCTTGACGCAGCAATTGCAAAACAGGTTCAAAACTTTCATAAGGATGATGCAACAAAATATCACCCTGATGAATCTTTTGAAAGAGTGATTGGTCAGGAATAATTTTTAAGACAGCAGGCTGATAAATAGGAAATTTTAAATTCGGTCGGTCAATAAAGTCGGGTATTTGTGACAGTCGTACTAAATTAACGGGTCCATTGACGCGATAACAATCAGTTGTCTCTAATTGAGTAGACAAACGTAAGAATTCCAATAAATCGTTAGGGGT
>CAJASX010000075.1 GCA_903944725.1 uncultured beta proteobacterium | reverse complement strand
TGACTGCACAGAGCGGCCAAGGCAGCTGGCCAGGTAGCGAAAAAACGCATGCAGTTGTTATCGCCACTGGTGGCTTACCCGTGCCCGCAATTGGGGCTAGTGGTTTTGCTTTAGATCTTGCTAGACAACTCAACATTGAAGTGGTTGCGCCACGTGCAGCATTAGTGCCTTTGTCATTTACGGCTAAGGCATTTTCTCAGCTCGAAACTTTAGCAGGATTAAGCTTGCCGGTAACCATTCGCTCAGGTATAAAAGGTCGGCAGTATGGCGACTGTACATTTCATGAGGATTTATTATTAACCCATAAGGGTATTTCTGGCCCAGCAGTGTTGCAGGCAAGTAGTTATTGGGAGGAGGGCGAGCCAATTGAAATTGATTGGTTGAGTAATGTAGCTGGGATGCATGGCACCATTCTATTTGACGATATTTTTTCGGCAAATTCGAACCACCTTAAAACAACCGACAATATTTTGGCAAGTGTGATTCCCCAGCGGCTAGCAAAAATGTTTGCCGAGCAAGGGGGTTTATTAGGTAAGAAATGGGCTGAAGTTGGCAAGATCGAGCAGCAGGCATTTAAAGCCAGCCTCACGCAATGGCGGGTTAAACCGGCTGGTACGCTAGGATGGAATAAGGCCGAGGTTATGCGCGGCGGCGTTCATACTGCGGCTTTAAATGGCCAAACTATGATGGCACGTAGCCATACTGGTATGTACTTTATTGGCGAATGCGTTGACGTGACAGGCCATCTTGGTGGTCATAATTTTCAATGGGCTTGGTCTAGCGCCTATGTTTGCGCCCTTGCTCTTTAGTGCTTGAGCCGATAAATCACTAAATTGGTGCAAAGCTAAATTGCTGCAAAGCAATAGATAAAAATTAGAAACAAGGTAAAATGCTCGCAGATTAATGTGGTGGATTAGAGTTGGTCTTAAATCCGCCTTAAGTCATACTGCATTAACTTTCTTTTATTTCTTTTAGGGGTTATCTTGAAAAAATCATTACTATTCGCAGCAATGCTTGCAACCATTACTGCAACCGCATTTGCTCAACCAGCTAAACCAGCCATGATGCCAATCGAAGCTGGCGTAGTGGTTATTACGGCCACCGTTGATTCGGTCGATATGAAAACACGCACTGTCATGTTTAAAGATGACAAAGGCAATATGGTTGGTATGCGCGTTTCTAAAGAGGTTAATAACTTAGGCAAAGTAAAAAAGGGCGATATTTTTGTAGTTGAGCATGCTGAGGCAATTGCAGTTGGCTTAATCGCGGCACCTAAAGATGCTAAGCCGGGCGTATCAGGTGTTCGTTCTGTACAAATTGCGGCAAAGGGCGGTGCTAAGCCATTTACTGATATTACCGATACCGTTTTTGCAACTGTAAAAATTACTGCAATTGATGCAGCATCACGCGTTGTAACATTTACAATG
Organism: uncultured beta proteobacterium; assembly: GCA_903944725.1. Lineage (GTDB taxonomy): Bacteria > Pseudomonadota > Gammaproteobacteria > Burkholderiales > Burkholderiaceae > Polynucleobacter > Polynucleobacter hahnii. The sequence goes on along the minus strand of CAJASX010000075.1, from coordinate 446 downwards.
CCAAGCGGCGAAAAGCAAAAAGTAAAAGTTGACAAAGCTGTACTCGGTCTTGAGAAATTTAAAGTTGGTGATGATGTAATTGTTGAGTATGCGGATGAAACAGTAATTACTTTTGTTACTCCTCCTGCAGCACCTGCAAAGAAGTAATCTAGCTTGCGGTTTTGCCGCTATAGCTTGATAAACCCATCAGAGTGATCTGGTGGGTTTTTTAATTTTTTGATAAAGATGTTAAAAAAAATACAGTCTTTTTTTTCGCGATTGAAGCAACAAGTTAGCAATAGCTGGCTCGGTGGCTTGCTGAGTCGTTTGCTGCGCCGTTGTTTTATTGGACGATGGCGCTGGCCTAGTATTACGCTGATTAGTTTAATAGCGCTGACCATGATCTGGTTTGCAGTGCGCGCTGTATTTGGGTTAAATACACCCGATTACCGCACGGCATTAATTGA
>CAJASX010000074.1 GCA_903944725.1 uncultured beta proteobacterium | reverse complement strand
GCTGAGTGAGGGCGGCTAAGGGGCTTTGTTTGAGTAAGCGTAATGCTCCAGCAAAGGCAATCATCACGCCATTATCAGTGCATAGTTCTTGGGGGGGATAGAACACCTGAAACCCTGCTTTTTGTGCTTGATTCTTCATAGCGTTGCGAAGTTGGATATTCGCAGCTACTCCGCCAGCTAAAACTAAATCTTGACAAGCGGTTTGCTGCACGGCTTTGGTAGTTTTACTTACCAAGACACTAACTGCTGCTTCGACAAAAGCAAAAGCTAAGTCGGCCCGAAAGACATCTTCAGCAATGGCACTCTCAAATTGCGAATGTTGTTTTATTTGATTTAGTACTGCAGTTTTAAGTCCTGAAAATGAAAAATCTAAATCACCAGAATGCAGCATTGGTCGCGGCAAATTAAAGCGACCTGCTTTCCCTTTGGCAGCTAATTGCGAAACCGCAGCGCCTCCAGGGTAGCCAAGGCCCAAAAGCGAGGCGGTTTTATCAAAGGCTTCGCCCACTGCATCATCAAGGGTTTCACCTAGTAGTTGGTATTGCCCCACCCCTGACACCAACATTAATTGGGTATGCCCACCCGAGACCAACAGCGCTACAAAGGGAAAATGCGGCACCCCATCACTTTCATCGCCGAGTAAGGGAGAAAGTAAATGGCCTTCTAAATGATGGATACCGAGCGCAGGTTTGCTTAGGGATTGCGCCAAAGATTGACCAAATGCGCTACCCACCAAGAGGGCTCCAGCTAAGCCAGGCCCTTGCGTATAGGCCACTGCATCAATCGACTTTAAACCAAGCTTGGCTTGCCCCAAGGTCTGCTCTAAAAGGGGCAAAATACGCCGAATGTGGTCACGGGAGGCGAGTTCTGGTACTACTCCACCATAATCATGGTGCATGGCAATTTGAGAGTGCAAGGCTTGCCCGATAATGCCCAGTACTGCTGGTCGTTTGCCCTCCAATGGCGCGGTGTCATAGAGGGCTAGACCAGTTTCATCACAAGAGGTTTCAATACCCAAAACAATCATTTTTTTGCCTAGTCGTGCTAGAATCCGTGATTCTGTAAATTTTCAATCATTTTCGAGCATAAACGAGTTAAACAGTATGACAACAGTACGCCTTCGCGAAAACGAGCCATTTGAGGTGGCCTTGCGCCGTTTTAAGCGCACCATTGAGAAAAATGGTCTCTTAACCGATTTGCGCGCACGCGAATTTTACGAAAAGCCCACGGCTGAGCGTAAACGTAAAAAAGCTGCTGCTGCTAAACGCCACTACAAGCGCTTGCGCAGCCAAATGTTGCCTAAGAAGCTGTTTTAATCAGTCTTTTAGTGATTCATTCAGTTATTTGTTGAGTTAGTTCCGTAAATAGATCTTTTAAGCCCGCTGACGGTAATACGCAGCGGGTTTTTGCTTTGTAGTGCACTGGTATTACTATATTCACTGGTATTAAGGAGAATGGCAGCATGAGCCTCAAAGAACAAATTACCGAAGATATGAAAAATGCGATGCGGGCCAAAGAAACTGCACGCTTAAATACTATCCGTCTTTTATTAGCAGCCATTAAGCAGCGCGAAGTCGATGAGCGCGTAGTCGTTGATGATGCTGGGGTTGTGTCGATAGTGGAAAAATTAATCAAGCAAAGAAAAGATTCGATTGAACAATTTCAAAAAGCTGGCCGCACTGATTTGGTCGATATTGAGATGCTCGAACAAACCATTTTGCAAGCTTATTTGCCAGCTCAATTATCACTTGATGAGGTGACGGCAATAGTTAAAGCAACGATTGCGCAACTTGGCGCAAACAGCCCGCAAGAGATGGGCAAGGTCATTGGCATACTAAAGCCGCAATTAGCCGGCAAGGCTGATATGGGTGCAGTTTCAGCCATGGTAAAGGCCGCCTTAAATCCATCATGATCATGGACTAATTCGTGGGCTTGATTCCACAATCATTTATTGCCGATTTACTCAATCGAATTGATATCGTTGATGTAGTTAGTCAACATGTGCAATTAAAAAAAGCGGGCGCAAACTATCAAGGCCTGTGTCCGTTTCATCAAGAAAAATCACCATCATTTTCAGTTTCACCTACTAAACAGTTTTATCACTGCTTTGGTTGTAGCGCGCATGGTTCAGCGATTGGTTTTCTGATGGAGTATTCGGGCCTTGGTTATATCGAGGCGATCGAAGACTTGGCGCGCTCGGTAGGTTTAACTGTGCCACGCGAAGAGCGCACATTACAGGATGTAGCAAGAGAGAAACAAGCACTGGCCTTAAGTGAAGTAATGACCTTGGCTGCCGATTGGTATCAGCAACAATTAAAAATTGCACCGCGCGCCATCGATTACCTCAAGGGTCGAGGCCTCACTGGTGAAATTGCTAAACGTTATGCCATAGGTTATGCACCCGATGGCTGGCAGGGTCTAGAAGCCGTTTTTGGGGCGTATTCGAACGACGAAATTGCCAAAATTTTATTAGAGGGTGGTTTATTAATTCAAAGTGAAGGCGACGACAGCAAACGCTACGACCGCTTTCGCGATCGGATTATGTTTCCGATTCGCAATCCAAAGGGACAAACTATTGCATTTGGTGGGCGCATCTTAGATCAGGGTGAGCCCAAATACCTAAATTCCCCAGAGACGACTTTATTTTCTAAAGGTAACACTTTATATGGCCTTTTTGAAGCACGCCAAGCGATTCGTGCAAAAGAATTTGTTTTAGTCTGCGAAGGTTATATGGATGTAGTAGCGCTAGCGCAGTTGGGTTTTGGTAATGCAGTCGCTACCTTAGGAACTGCCTGCACTGCCAACCATATAAGGGCTTTATTACGTCAAACCGATCGTATTATCTTTTCATTCGATGGCGATGCTGCGGGACAACGCGCAGCACAACGCGCACTCGAAGCAACTTTACCACTGATGGCAGACGATAAAGAAATTCGTTTTCTTTTTTTACCCGCTGAGCATGATCCTGATAGTTATGTGCGAACCTTTGGTGCGGCAGCTTTTGAAAAAACGATTAATGAAGCAATGCCTTTATCAAGTTTCTTTTTTAAAATAGTGAGTGCAGAGCAAGATCTTGGTACGCCCGAAGGCAGAGCAAAAATCCATCATGCCAGTAAGCCATTATTGTTGTCGATGCCGCCGATCGCATTACGCACACAAATGTTACGCGAGCTTGCCTTGCGCACAGCCACCACACCAGCTGAGTTAGAACTTTTTTGTGGTTTATCACCAGCCACTAAGCCGCCCCCGCAACAGAGTAATTATCCACAACAAAATACGGGAAGTCGCGCCTCTAATTGGCAAACTAATGCGGCAGGATTAGACCCAAGGCGTGGACAGTTTGCAGCCTGGCAATCTAATAAGGGCGCTAAGCGCAGAACTGTTGGCCAAGTGGCAATGCCAACACAAGCACCAACCGATTTAGCAGAACAAATATTACGCGTCTTAATTCAGTTTCCACATTTGGGTAAAGGACTTGACTCAAGCCGTAGACAATTAATCCTCAAGTCAGCACAACAACGCTCTGCAAAGACTTTAGGCTTGATGGAGGATCTGCTCAAGCAATGTGATTTGGTCGAATTTCTTTCACAGGGCGATCAGGCCCCAGCTGCAGGGGCCGGAGCTTTTGCTCTATTTCAAGAGCAGTTGGCGCAAAGTGAGTTAGCCCCTTTATACGAAATACTGCGTCAGCGAGTGATGGGCTCTGACCTAAATTTTGATGGCGCAAAAGCGGATTTGAATGGCGCTATGAAAAAATTGGAACTACTTCACCTAAAAGAAGAAATGACCGAAATTGCCCAAAAAATAGCTCAGAATGTTGCTAGTGAGACTGACCGTTCTCGCTATCGCGAATTAGGGGAAAAGCTGAAAATAGCGTAGGAAAGTAGGCAAAAACCCTGTAATCGACTATAATGTAAGGCTCCCGAAAAAATTATTGTTGTAATTCAAAGACTTGCATTGCAGTTTGACGAAATTTGGGTATTTGCCTGCCGTAAGTGCCAGCGAAGTGCTGGCGTCCCCTAACAGTATTGTAAGTAAGCACTAACCTATGCCAACTACCAAAACAAAAAAAATAATTAAAGCAGCGATTGCTAAAAAACCTGTAGCCAAAAAAGCAACTAAACCAGTGCATAAAGCCGCCGCCAAGGCAGCCAAGCCGCTGGCTAAGGCCACGAAAAAGTTACCATTAAAAAAGCCAACAAAACCTAGCGTAAAAAAGGCGCTTCCTGCGAATAAGAGGCAAGCTGGTAAGGCTTCTACGAAGGTCAACCAAAAGAGCGCTAAACCTAGAACAGTAGTCCCTAAAGTTGCTTCTAAGGTGGCGGCCAAGTCAAGTGCTAAACCATCTATTAAGTTGTTGACTAAGCAAAGCATTAAACCAATGACTAAGCGGTCGGCTAAGCCGGCTGGCAAGGCAGCACCTAAAACAGCAGAGCCAATTAAAAAAGGCAAACCGGTTGTGCTGTTGCCTACTGAAACAACGAAAGGTAAAGCGAAGGGCGCTAAAGGCGTGGTCGCAGTTGAGACCATACCAGTGCAAGAAGTAGAAAAAAAAGTCCGTGGACGTAAGCCTAAAATTGAAGAGGTAGTTGAGCCTGGCACCGATGTACGTACCGACCGCCAAAAAGCGCGTGATCGTAAGGCAAAAGAAAAGGCCCTGTTAAAAGAATTTGCTGCTCAGCAATTGGGTAGCGAAGAGCAGCAGGAACTTCGTCGCGCACGCTTAAAAATGTTAATCAAGATGGGTAAGTCGAAAGGCTACTTAACCCATGGCGAAATGAATGATGTGATGTCAGATGAGTTGTCTGACGCTGATGCCTTAGAAACGTTAATAGGCTTATTAAATGATATTGGTATTACGGTATACGAACAGGCCCCTGATGCCGAAACACTTTTATTAAACGAAAATGGTGTTGCAGGCGCATCTGAAGAAGAGGCTGAAGAAGAGGCTGAAGCCGCTTTGTCAACCGTGGATTCAGAATTTGGTCGTACAACTGACCCAGTGCGGATGTATATGCGCGAAATGGGCACCGTTGATTTATTAACGCGTGAAGGCGAAATCGTCATTGCGAAAAAAATTGAAGCTGGCTTAAAAGAAATGGTCATGGCTTTATCAGCCTGTCCAGTAACGATTGGTGAAATTTTGGCAAATGCTGAAAAAATTGCCGCTGGCGAAATGGAAATTGATCAATTTGTTGATGGATTAGTTGATCCGAATGCCGAAGATATTAAGCTTGGTCCAGAAGAGCCCGAAGTTGACCTCGATGCAATCGAGAGTGAGGAAGAGGGCGAAGACGAAGGCGGAGGTGGCGCAAGTACGGCCAATACTAAACAGCTTGAAGAATTAAAAGAAATTTCATTACAGAAATTCGCTATCATTCGCACACAAACCGATAAAATGCGGCGTGCCTATGATCGTGATGGTTATAACAGTCCTGCCTACATTAAGGCGCTTGAAAATATCCGCAATGAAATGCTCGGTTTTCGTTTAACAGCTAAGAGCGTTGAAAAATTATGTGACACCATGCGCTCACAAGTAGATCAAGTCTGGAAACTAGAGCGAGGCATTGTAAGTCTCTTGGTTGATAAAGTTGGCGTTAACCGAGGTGAAGTCATTACCGCATTTCCAAAAATGGCAATGAACCTCAAGTGGACTGCGAATCTGTTAAAGGAATCTAAGCCATATAGTGCATTGCTTGAACGTAATGTGCCGGCAGTACAAGAGTTACAGCAAAAGTTAATTGATATTCAAACGCGGGTGGTATTACCACTTCCGGAGTTAAAGGAAGTGAACAAAAAAATGGCTGCTGGCGAAAAGCGGGCGCGTGAGGCAAAGCGTGAAATGACAGTAGCTAATTTACGTTTAGTTATTTCTATCGCGAAAAAATATACCAATCGTGGTTTGCAATTCTTAGATTTAATTCAAGAAGGTAACATTGGTTTAATGAAGGCAGTAGATAAGTTTGAATACCGTCGGGGCTATAAGTTTTCTACTTATGCAACCTGGTGGATTCGTCAGGCAATCACCCGCTCTATTGCTGATCAGGCGCGCACAATTCGTATTCCAGTGCACATGATTGAAACCATCAACAAAATGAATCGTATTAGTCGCCAAATCTTGCAAGAAACCGGTCATGAGCCAGATGCAGCAACCTTAGCGCTGAAGATGGAAATTCCTGAAGACAAAATTCGTAAAATTATGAAAATTGCGAAAGAGCCTATTTCAATGGAAACCCCAATTGGT
>CAJASX010000073.1 GCA_903944725.1 uncultured beta proteobacterium | reverse complement strand
GCAGTAAAGGCCCGTGCTCCATTCCAAGCGGCGCCAATAATAATGCCAATCGAAGCCAATTCATCTTCGGCTTGAATAATCGCAAAACGATCAAGCCCCGTTTTTTTATCGACTCGAAAACGTTCGCAATACTTTTGAAATGCTTCTGGTACTGAAGAGGAAGGTGTGATTGGATACCAAGCGGCTACTGTCGCACCCCCATAGACACAACCCAAAGCAATTGCGCTATTGCCATCGATAAAAATTTTCTCGCCAACCTGATCTTCACGGCACACTTTAATACCAATTGCATCTTTAAAATGTTTTTGAATATAACTATAGCCTAAATGAAAGGCTTTAATATTTGAATCAAGCAAAATTTCTTTGCCTTTATATTGCTCAGCAAATAATTTTTCAAAGACTGCACTATCAACTTGTAATAAAGCAGACAAAGCACCTACGTAAATAATATTTTTGAATAGTTGGCGTTGGCGGGCATCGGGATAATTGGCATTACTAATTTCAGTTAAAGGCACACCAATGGTATGCACATCTTTACGAAATTGTGATTCAGGTATTGAGCGCGTCGAGTCATAAAAAAGATAGCCATAGGGCTCAATTTCGGCTACATCAGCATCCCAAGTTTGGGGGTTCATGGCCACCATGATGTCAACCCCGCCCCTACGGCCTAAATACCCCTTCGAACAAACTCGTGCTTCATACCAAGTTGGCATGCCCTGAATATTGCTGGGAAAAATATTGCGCGGACTAACGGGCACCCCCATCCGCAAAATTGCCTTAGCAAAAAGTTCATTGGCAGAAGCCGAGCCAGAGCCATTGACATTAGCAAATTTAATTACAAAATCATTTACAGCTTCGATCCGCTTCATACCAACTCCACTGGCAGATTTATTTTTTTATCTCGGCAATCTGGTCCAGCTGGTGTAGTCTCTAACAAAAATTTCTGCATATCCCATGCGCCGGTTGGACAGCGTTCAGCACATAAACCGCAATGTAAACAGACATCCTCATCTTTGACCATAACACGACCCGATTTGAGATTCGCTGAAACGTAAAGCGCTTGCGTAAGATTGGTAGCAGGGGCCTTTAAGCGTAAGCGCAAATCATGCTCATCGCCATTTTCAGTGAAAGTAATGCAATCCATCGGACAAATATCAACACACGCATCACACTCAATGCAAGTTTCGCGGGTAAAGACGGTTTCGACATCGCAATTTAAACATCGATTAGCTTCTTTAAAGGCTGTAGCGGCATCAAAGCCCAATTCAACCTCAACCCGAATATTTGCTAAGGCCTTAGCCGCTTCAGCCCAAGGCACCGGAAAACGCAAATCGACTGATACATCATTATGGTAACTCCACTCGTGGATGCCCATTTTTTGCGACATTAAATTGGTATATGGAGGCGGTCTTACAGTCGGCGATTCTTGGTGTAGAAAACGATCAATTGATACTGCAACTTCATGGCCATGAGCCACTGCAGTAATAATATTTTTAGGGCCAAACGCCGCATCGCCTCCAAAAAATACTTGCGGATTTGTCGACTGAAAAGAAATCTTATCTAATTCTGGTAAACCATGGCGATTAAATTGAATTCCGCTATCTGGCTCAATCCAAGGAAAAGCATTTTCTTGCCCGACTGCCAACAGCACAGTATCACAGGGAAAGAATATATCGGGCTCGTCATTCGGCACCAATTTGCGCTCACCTTGTTCGTTATAAACTGCCGCCACTACCGTAAAGTACATGCCAATTAATTTGCCATCCTGCACCTCAAAACTTTTTGGCACATGAAAATTAATAATTGGAATGCCTTCATGAAGTGCGTCCTCTTTTTCCCAAGGTGAGGCTTTCATTTCTTCAAAACCGCTGCGGACAATTACTTTGACATCAGAGCTACCCAACCTTCTTGCCGAACGACAACAATCCATCGCTGTATTTCCACCGCCCAGCACAATTACTTTTTTACCAATACTAGTAATGTGTCCGAAAGAAACTGAGGCTAGCCAATCGATGCCAATATGAATCTGCTCGGCAGCTGCTTGCCGGCCTGGCAAATCTAAATCTCGACCGCGCGGGGCACCAGAGCCTACATAGATAGCATCAAACCCTGAGGCCAATAAGGCATTCATCGAGGAGATGCGTTCACCACCTTTAAATTGCACGCCTAAATCAAGAATGTAACCAGTCTCTTCATCGATTACCGATTCTGGCAAACGAAAACGGGGTATTTGTGAGCGAATAAAGCCACCTGCCCTTTGCTCGCTATCAAAAACGGTGACTTCATATCCTAAAGGCGCTAAATCACGCGCTACCGTGAGCGATGAGGGACCAGCACCAACGCAAGCCAAGCGTTTGCCATTTTTGTTAGCAATCTTAGGCATACGCGCCTGCACATCCCCTTTTAGGTCAGCTGCAACCCGCTTTAAACGGCAAATTGCAACTGGCTCGGGGTCGTCACCATTATTTTCTTCAACCCGCCCCCGACGGCAGGCGGGCTCACAAGGGCGGTCACAAGTTCTACCCAAAATTCCAGGAAAAACATTGGAAACCCAATTAACCATATAGGCATCGGTATATTGGCCTTGCGCAATTAAGCGAATATATTCAGGAACTGGAGTGTGGGCTGGACAGGCCCATTGGCAATCGACTACCTTATGAAAATAAGTCGGATTATTAATATTAGTTGCTTGCAAACCTATCCCCTGTTAGTGGATAAATCACGATAAATTAGCTAATCGATAAAAAGCATTATGCTTCTCCATTCTACCCATTTTCTTCGGGGTTAAGTAAAACCCCAACCGCCTTAAGTCAGTTCAATATGTCATTAAATCAAGACCTGTGCTTTCTTCCTGCCACGCAATTGGCCGAGTTAATGCGCGCCAAAAAACTATCAGCCACTCAAGTGATCCAAGCGCACTTAGACCAAATCGAGCGGCTAAACCCCATATTGAACGCGATTGTTACCTTAACAGCAGAATCAGCGATGCAAGAGGCTCAAAGGGCTGATCAAAGGCTAGAGAGCGGAGCTGAAATTGGCGTCTTACATGGCTTGCCAGTAGCTCACAAAGATCTGTTTCTGACTAAAGGGGTAAAAACTACCTTTGGTTCGCTTGCATTTAAAGACTTCATTCCTGAGGTTGATTCGCTGCCAGTCGAGCGGCTTAAAAAAGCCGGCGCTATTAGTTTAGGCAAAACCAATACCCCCGAGTTTGGCGCTGGAAGTCAAACCTTTAATGCCGTATTTGGCGCAACTCCAAATCCTTATGATTTAAGCAAAACCTGTGGCGGCTCATCGGGAGGTGGTGCAGTTGCCTTAGCAGCGGGCATGATTGCGCTGGCTGATGGTACCGATTTAGGCGGCTCACTGCGCAATCCAGCGAATTTTTGTAATGTTGTAGGGCTGCGCCCCTCAGTTGGCCGGGTACCAAATTGGCCCGACCAACTAGGCTGGTACACCATGAGTGTCGCCGGCCCGATGGCTCGCAATGTATCCGACTTAGCGCTAGCAATGTCTGCCATGGCTGGGCCCGATGAGCGCTCACCCATTGCACTAGAAGCCCCAGGCACTATTTTTAATCAGCCACTGACACGTGATTTTCGCGGCTGCAAAATCGCCTTTAGCGCAAATTTAGGCGGACTACCAGTAGAGCCAGCGGTTTCTGCAGTTTTAGCCGCGTCGCGCCAAGTATTTGAAGCATTAGGTTGTGAAGTTGTCAATGCCGAACCAGACATTGCCGAAGCTGATGAAATTTTTATGTTGTGGCGAGCCTGGCGCACCGAACTGCGCATTACTCCTTTAATGGCTGAACATGGTAAAAAATTTAAAGATACTGTTATTTGGAATGCCGAGCAAGGCCTACCCATTACCGGCCCTCAATTAGCTCGCGCCGAAGCCAAACGCACCGAACTCTACCACCGCATGCGCGAATTTATGACGCAATATGAGTTTTTAATCTTGCCCGTAAATCAAGTGGTACCTTTTTCGCTAGACCTCGACTATCCCCGAGAAATTAATGGGGTAGCCATGCAGACCTATATCGACTGGCAAAAATCCGTCTATTTAATCAGCGCCTTAGGCAACCCCGCTATTTCCGTACCTGGTGGCTTCACTAATTCTGGGCTGCCGGTCGGCGTGCAAATTGTCGGGCGCCACCGCGCCGACTTCGGGGTTTTGCAATTAGCGTATGCTTTTGAGCAAAGCACACAATTTGGCTTAAAAAGGCCGCCCCTGTGTTTGTAATCTAGCTTAATTTTAAAGCTATTGTATAAAGTATTACTGATATTAAAAGTAAGGCGTTTTAAGCCTTAATGATGGTGAAAAATAACAAACTAATAATTAGGAGCTCACATGAATTTTATAAGCAAAATTACCTTAGCCAGCATTTGTGCCTTACTAGCTGGTATCAATCTAGCAACTGCAGCCGACTATCCAGACAAGTCGATTAAGTGGGTGGTCCCCTATCCACCTGCTGGCACAACGGATGTCTTAGCCCGCATCATCGCGCAACCCCTAACGCAACAATTAGGACAGAATGTTGTGATCGAAAATAAACCTGGGGCTGGCAATAATATTGGTGCTGAGTTTGTCATTAAGTCGGCGCCAGATGGTTATACGATGCTATTGGTGAATCCTGCCAACGGTATCAATGCCTCACTCTATAAAACGCTCAATTACAATTTTATTCGTGACATCGCCCCTGTCGCTGGCCTAGTTCGCACGCCTAATGTAATGGTTATTCCACCTTCATTGCCAATCAAAACAGTGGCGGAGTTTATTGCCTATTGCAAAGCCAATCCAGGCAAAGTTAATATGGCTTCTTCAGGAAGTGGTACCTCGGTACATTTATCGGGCGAACTATTTAAATCAATGACCGGCTGTAATATGCTGCATGTACCATATAAAGGCGCAGGGCCAGCATTAGTAGACCTGATGGCCGGCCAAGTACAAGTCTTATTTGATAACTTACCATCCTCAGCAGGCCACATTAAATCGGGGCGTTTACGAGCTTTAGCAGTTACTTCCGCGGCACGCGATCCCTCCTTGCCAAATGTGCCTACTGTTGCAGAAACTGTTCCCGGATATGAGGCCACTGCTTGGTTTGGCGTTGGCATGCCCAAAGCTACTCCCCGCGATGCAATTGATCGAGTAAATGCCGAGGTCAATCGTATTTTGGCTGACCCAAAAATGCGCGAACGGCTTGCTGAATTGGGTGGCGTACCAATACCTGGTACCCCAGAAGACTTCGGCAAAGTTATTGCGGCTGAAACCCAAAAATGGGAAAAAGTGGTGAAATCATCTGGAGCATCGGTTGATTAGTTTGTCAATCATTCTGGCTAGAATCACGCATCCTCACTAAGGCGCTCCTTTACTAACCCAACTTCCTTCGAGCTTAAGTTAATCATGCCTATTGCCCTATTGAAAATTCTGTCACTCATTGCTGCTGGAATTTTGCTGTTTTCCTGTGCAAGTCATGAAATTGTCATTAGCTCGGATGAAGTTGCTTCGGTAGCCAAGGCGACGCAGATTAAAACCTCGACTACTGATCAAAGTGTTACTTATATTGGGCCTGAAATTTTTACTATCGGCACAAATAATACTAGCGAACAATTTGGGTTGGTGGCAACTAAAAACTCACATGGGCATGTGACCTATCGAGTCTTTGCAAAATTAATTTATTTAAATGGTTTACGTGAGTATCAATCGGCACAAATAGTTGATGGTGCAACTGTGCCATTGAAATCAATCAACCGAACACCCGGCCCATGTAATGCAATGGGCTGCGAATTTGGTGAAGAAATTTCTATTGTGCTTAGTGAAGACTTTTTAATTCAAAAAAAGAATGTCGGTTTTAAAATTAATATTAATTCCAAAAAAGGGATCACCAATACTCTCTTCTTCTCAATTTCATACCTTACTGGCTACATGAGCGTGCTGGGCAAATAAAAAATTTTAGTTTGGTGCCGACGGCGAGACTCGAACTCGCACAGCCTAAGCCACTACCCCCTCAAGATAGCGTGTCTACCAATTTCACCACGTCGGCATTTTACAAAATTACTAAACATCTAAAATTTTACAGCCTCTTCATCTAATCCCTATCCCTTGACTACTTTTGAACCTTCTTCGGCTAGCTAGTTAGCGCTTCACTTAGGCACTACCGGCTTACCTGAATCATTAGCTGGTGCAGTATTTGGCGCGACTGGTGGCGCTGCAGTTGATGTAGCTGCCTTTGGTGCTGAAGTGGCTGGGCTAGAATTCTTTGCTGCATCAGCAGTAGTAGGGGCTACTGGTACTGGCACATCGCCGGCCGCAGGAAGCGTAGAGCCCGAGAGCACACCAGGTACGGTAGTTTTTTTATTGCCCACCCAAGTAAGCCCTAAAGTACTTAAGAAAAAGATAGTAGCAAAAATAGCCGTGGTATGCGAAAGAAAATTGGCTGAGCCGCTGGCACCAAAAACACTTCCTGAAGAGCCAGAACCAAAAGCAGCGCCCATATCAGCACCCTTCCCTTGTTGTAATAGAACCAAACCAATCACGGTTATTGCAGATACCACCTGTAAAACTGTTAAAAGAGTAGTAAACCATTCCATGCTAAATCTCCAATAAAATATTTAAGCTCGGCAAATTGCTAGAAAATCTTCTGCAATTAATGAGGCACCCCCTACTAAAGCGCCATCAATATCGGGCATCACAAATAATTCAGCGGCATTCTCTGGCTTAACACTACCGCCGTATAAAATTCCAATATGCGAAGCCACGTCCTCATTGAATTCAGCTAATTGAAAGCGAATCGCTCGGTGCATATCTTGTGCTACTTGCGCGGTAGCAACTTTGCCAGTGCCAATTGCCCAAACTGGTTCGTATGCAATGAGCGAGTCGACTAAGCGATCTTGTAATACATTAACTTGTCGCGCTATCTGCGCGCGTACGACTTCTTCTGCCCTGCCAGAGTTACGCTGATCAGCAGTTTCTCCAACGCAAATAATTGGCGTTAAACCCTGATCTAATGCGAGTAAAGCTTTTTCAGCTACTTGCTCATCAGTTTCTTGGTGTAAATCACGCCGTTCAGAATGCCCCACAATGACATACGCGCAGGCAAGTTCGGCTAACATAAGCGCAGATACTTCACCGGTATAAGGCCCATCAAGATGGGACGATACGTCTTGTGCGCCTAAACTTAAAGCGGCTACTCCACCTACGCGTAGCAGCTCTGCACATTGCGCTAAATAGGGAAATGGCACACATACTGCATAACGCCGACCTGAAGGCATGCCTTGCGACATATTACGGCAGACATCTTGCAGCCAAGCTTGATTACGGCTAAAGCTACCGTGCATTTTCCAGTTGGCAACAATAATGAGTGGGCGCATCATTTTAATTACACCGTAAGAATAATTTTACCCACATGCTCGCTTGATTCCATTAAGCGATGCGCATCGGCAGCATCATTCATGCTGAAGGTTTTATAAATGACTGGCTTTAATTGGCCGGCATTTAGTAAGGGCCAAATTTGCGTATGCAAGGCTTGCGCAATTTGCTTCTTAAAGGCTACAGGTCTAGGGCGTAAGGTAGAGCCGGTAATCGTTAAGCGTCGGCGTAAAATTTGCCCCGTATTGACTTCCGCTTTTGAACCGCCTTGAATTGCAATAATCACAATACGACCATCATCAGCCAAACAATCAATTTCACGTTGTACATAGGCGCCAGTTACCATATCCAAAATAACATTGGCACCTTTACCATCAGTAGCTTTTTTTACTTCTTCGACAAAATCTTGGGTTTTATAATTAATAGCCACATCAGCACCTAGCTTTACACAAGCAGCGCATTTTTCATCGCTACCTGCAGTAACTAGAACCCGATGACCCAAAGCCTTGGCAATTAAAATAGCGGTAACGCCGATGCCACTAGAGCCGCCTTGCACTAATAAAGTTTCACCTTTGGCCAACTCACCGCGCATAAAAACATTACTCCACACGGTAAAAAAAGTTTCTGGTAAGGCTGCGGCTTCTTGGTCGCTAAAGCCAATTGGATACGGCAAGCATTGTGCAATAGGGGCTAAACATAAATCGGCATAACCACCGCCCTGCACTAAGGCACATACTTTATCGCCTAACTTAAGACCAAATGTATTATCGCCATGCGCTAAATCACCACCGATAATTTCGCCAGCAACCTCGAGCCCAGGAATATCAGAAGCACCAGCAGGCACAGGGTAATGACCCTTGCGTTGCAATACATCTGGGCGATTAATGCCTGCTGCTAAAACCCGAATTAACACCTCGCCTGATCCAGCTGTTGGCACAGCAGGGTCAGGGCGAGTGCTTGAAACTAAGACTTCAGGCGCACCGTGTTCACGAATTTCAATCACGCGCATCAGCCATCTCCGTTCACTATCGAATCATTTAGCTAAGTAAATCTATCTTACTTAAACTGTTTCGCCATTCGCTGGCGAACTTTCAGTAGGCTCAGCTGTGTTAGCAGTTATAGGAGCAATCGTGCCGCCCTCTTCAGCCATCGCTGCTTTTAGGGAAAGACGTAAACGCCCACGCTCATCGGCAGCTAATAACTTCACGCGCACAATTTGACCTTCTTGCAAATAGTCTTTTACTTCTTTCACCCGCTCATTGGCGATTTCAGAAATATGCAAGAGACCATCTTTGCCGGGCAGAATATTAATTAAGGCACCAAATTCAAGTAATTTCACTACGGGGCCTTCGTAAATCTTGCCTACCTCTGCTTCAGCGGTAATGCCTTCAATACGGCTCTTTGCTTCAGCTAAGCCATCAGCGCTGGTTGAGGCAATGGTTACCGTGCCATCATCTTCAATATTGATACTGCAACCAGTTTCTTTAGTTAAGGCTTGAATAGTAGCGCCACCCTTACCGATTACTTCGCGAATCTTATCGGGATGAATTTTGAAAGACACCATTCTTGGAGCATGCTCTGATAACTCGGTACGAACCGAGCCCATCGCTTCTTGCATTTTGCTCAGAATATGTAAGCGACCTTCTTTAGCCTGCGCTAAAGCCACTTGCATAATTTCTTTGGTAATTCCCTGTACTTTGATATCCATTTGCAAAGCAGTAATACCATTCGCAGTACCAGCTACCTTAAAGTCCATATCACCTAAGTGATCTTCATCCCCCAAGATATCGGTTAATACAGCAAAACGGTTGCCATCTAAAATAAGACCCATCGCTACACCGGCAACGTGTGCCTTGACGGGCACGCCAGCATCCATCAATGCTAAGCAACCACCACAGACTGAAGCCATCGATGAAGAACCATTTGATTCGGTAATTTCAGAAACAACCCGAATGCTGTAAGCAAAATCTTCTGGGCTAGGTAATACAGGAATGAGCGCGCGCTTCGCTAAACGACCGTGACCAATTTCGCGACGCTTAGGGCTACCAACGCGCCCTGTTTCACCAGTGGCAAATGGAGGCATGTTGTAGTGGAACATGAAACGATCACGGTGCTCGCCCTCAAGCGCGTCGATAATTTGTTCATCGCGGGCGGTGCCTAAGGTAGCAACCACCAAAGCCTGGGTTTCACCTCGGGTAAAAAGCGCAGAACCATGAGTGCGGGGTAAAACACCGCTACGAATTTCAATGGGGCGCACGGTACGCGTATCGCGACCATCAATACGGGGCTCACCATTCAAAATTTGACTACGGACAATTTTGCCTTCAATATCAAACAAGATATTGCCAACGGCAACTTCATCGATAGCGCCATCGAGCGCTAACTGAGCCAATACTTCTTTATTAATTTCTTTTAACTTGGTTGAGCGAGCTTGTTTCTGACGCATTTGATAGGCTTCACGTAAAGGCGCTTCAGCTAGGGCTGAAATCTTAGCAATTAAAGGCTCATCCTTCGGTGCCGCCTGCCAATCCCATTCTGGTTTACCAGCTTCGCGCACCATTTCTTGAATGGCGTTGATTGCAATTTGCATTTGATCGTGGCCATACACTACAGCGCCTAACATCACATCTTCCGGCAATTGCTGAGCTTCAGACTCAACCATTAATACTGCAGCTTGAGTACCAGCCACAATTAAATCGAGATCACTAGTTGCTTGCTCAGCACGGGTTGGGTTGAGCAAATACTGGCCATCACGATAACCCACGCGGGCCGCACCAATGGGACCATTAAATGGAATACCCGAAATCGATAAGGCCGCTGACGCTGCAATTAAGGCAGGAATATCCGAAGGAATATCAGGGTTAATCGATAAAACATGAATGACCACTTGCACTTCGTTATAAAAACCTTCAGGAAATAGCGGACGAATTGGTCGATCGATTAAGCGCGAAATTAAAGTTTCGCCTTCCGATGGACGGCCTTCGCGCCTGAAAAAACCACCAGGAATTTTGCCTGCAGCATAGGTTTTTTCTAAATAATCTACAGTCAAGGGGAAAAAATCTTGGCCTGGCTTAGCTGATTTTGATGCTACAACCGTGGCTAATACCACGGTATCACCTACGTCAACAATAACCGCACCGCCAGATTGACGAGCAATTTCGCCAGTCTCCATTGTTACCTGCTGTTGACCCCATTGAAACGTCTTTACTACTTTATTAAACATTGTCATTTTTTATTTCTCCAATTTGTGCTTGTGCATTCCAAATGGATGCTAAAAACAAGCTACTTAACGCTCGCCGAGGAAATGCAGCGCCTTGGCTACGCTGGAGTAATTCAAGATTACAAGGGATGCCATTCCAGTGAGACACTCAGCGAAGTGAAATAGGGCTGAGAGACGCATTGGAATGACACGATCCCCTAAACAGGTAATCTAGAAGCACTCAAACTGCTACTAAATGCCAGTCAATTACTTACGGAGGCCTAACTTCTCGATCAATGCGCGATAACGATCCAGATCTTTGCCCTTAAGGTAATCCAAGAGACGACGACGACGCGAAACCATCTTCAACAAACCACGACGGCTGTGATGATCTTTGGCGTTTGCCTTGAAATGGGGGGTAAGGTCGTTGATACGGGCGGTTAATAAAGCCACTTGAACTTCAGGGCTACCCGTATCGTTTGCGCTACGCGCGTTTTCTTTGACGATTTCCGCCGTATGACTATGAACTACTGACATCGTTTTACTCCTTACTTGCGAACACCCGAGCTTTCACCCTTTTAGTGCCGTGTGATTAAAAAAAGCTTTATAAATCAAAGCCATCGAATTGTAGCAGAATTCGAAATAGAGGGCAATAAAGGTCTAAATCAAGCCTCAATTAAGGGGTCATTTGGGCATTTAACTTAACATGACGTGGGTCATAAAGCTTATTTAAGGCCGCTAAATAGGCTTTAGCTGAAGCTGCAATGATATCGGGGTCGGTACCTACGCCATTGACAATGCGCCCTCCTTTAGCTAAACGCACAGTTACTTCGCCCTGCGACTGGGTACCAGAGGTTATTGCGTTTACTGAATACAAAAGCTGCTCAGCGCCACTTTTAGCTAATGCTTCAATTGCATTTAAGCTCGCGTCAACCGGACCATTGCCTTCAGCTTCAGAGCTAACATCGGCATCACCCATCCGAAATCTTACTTTGGCCATCGGTCTCTCACCCGTTTTGGAATGCTGACTAAGACTAATAAAGTGATAAAAATCGTGCTCTTCGGCATGAGCTGCTTCAGACATAATCGCAATAATATCTTCGTCAAAGATTTCCGCTTTTTGATCGGCCAAGGTCTTGAAACGAGTAAAAGCTTCGTTAAAGTCAGCCTCCGACTCTAAAGTTAAACCCAAATCATCCAAGCGCTGCTTAAAAGCATTACGACCCGATAATTTACCCAAGACAATTTTATTTGCCGACCAACCAACATCTTCAGCGCGCATAATTTCATAGGTTTCACGGGCTTTTAAAATACCATCTTGATGAATGCCCGAGGCATGTGAAAACGCATTTGCTCCAACCACCGCTTTATTGGGTTGCACCACAAAGCCAGTAATGTGTGAAACCAATTTTGAGGCTGGCACAATTTGCGTGGCGTCAATCGTCGAGACTAAGTTGAAGTAATCCTTACGGGTACGCAAAGCCATCACAATCTCTTCTAATGAGGTATTACCTGCGCGCTCTCCTAAGCCATTAATGGTGCACTCCACTTGACGCGCCCCACCAATCTTCACGCCAGCCAAAGAATTGGCTACAGCCATCCCTAAATCATTATGACAATGCACCGACCAAACAGCTTTATCAGAGTTAGGCACGCGGGTACGCAAGGTTTTAATAAACTCGCCATATAAATCAGGTATTGCATAACCAACTGTATCGGGAACATTAATAGTCGTTGCGCCAGCATCGATCACCGCTTCAAATACATGGCATAAGAAATCCATTTCTGAGCGGTAACCGTCTTCAGCCGAAAATTCCACATCGTTAGTTAAGTTACGCGCAAACCGAACTGAGCGAATCGCTTGATCTAAGACTTGATCTGGCGTCATCCGTAATTTCACTTCCATATGCAATGGACTAGTGGCAATAAACGTATGGATGCGCTTTGCATTGGCAGCTTTTAAAGCATCAGCAGCTCGCGTAATATCGCGATCGTTGGCGCGCGCTAATGAGCAAACTATCGAATCTTTTACCGCTCCAGCTACTGCCGAGATCGCCTCAAAATCACCATCCGAGCTAGCCGCAAAACCAGCTTCGATCACATCGACCTTGAGACGCTCCAGTTGGCGCGCGATGCGGACTTTTTCATCTTTAGTCATCGAAGCGCCAGGCGACTGCTCACCATCGCGCAAAGT
>CAJASX010000072.1 GCA_903944725.1 uncultured beta proteobacterium | reverse complement strand
TAGAAGGGGCGCTTGGCTTTCTCCTGAAAATTCAACTAACAGAATTGCTTCAGGGGTTATTGCTTGAGGATCGATTAATGCGGTCTCGATTACTTGCTTAAAACTGGGATTGGTGCGGGCTAAATCGATCATGGTGCGATCTACTAATTCCACGGCACTAGGCCCTAATTTCACCAGGTGTTGCGCACTTTCCATGGCGCGATAGAAGCTAGCGAAGTTGACCACCCCAAGCACTTTATGTTGCGGCAAAGGCGCTAGCTTTAAGCGCAATGATTTGAAATACGCTAGGGTACCTTCGCTGCCAACGAGGAGGTGCGCTAAATTGACGCTACTGTCGGTGGTATAGGGCAATTCACTTTGGGGATGAAAAATATCGAGGTTGTAACCGGCAACACGGCGTAATACCTTGGGCCAATTGGCTTCTATGTCGGGTTGTAGTTGCTCGGCCAGACCTTTAACAAAGGTGCCTAATTCTTTAGCGACGCCTGAGCTTTGAGCATAAGGTCCAAATTGGCCAACCTTGCCATTGGCTAACCAGGCTTCGATACCAAGCACGTTATGTACCATATTGCCATAGGCAATGGAGCGACTGCCACAGGAATTATTTCCGGCCATACCACCGATGGTGGCTTGCGCGCCAGTTGAAACATCCACTGGAAACCACAGCCCGTTAGCTTTGAGTTTGGCATTCAGGCGATCTAGCACTAGCCCTGGCTCGACCTCGGCCTCTGCTCGATTTAGGTCTATTTCGAGGATATTGCGAAAGGCGTGGCTATTGTCGATTACTAGCGCAGCCCCCGTGGTTTGGCCGCATTGACTGGTGCCACCACCACGGGGTAAAACAGGAATAGCAAATTCTGCGGCTACTGCCAGAGCAGTTTTAACGTCTTCTGCATCCTCAGGAATGAAGACAGCTAATGGAAATTGCTGGTAAATCGACGCATCAGTGGCATACCTCCCGCGAGTGGCGAGATCAGTGAATAAAGCCCCCTTGACGTTTTTGCGAAGGCGGGCGGCAATTTCTGGGGGAAATGCAGGTTTATTCAGCATATGGCAAGATATGGGAGAATGCAGCAAAATACAGTATTTAGCAATTTATCAATAGTATTAAAAATAATTTTAATTTCGGAGACTTCATGTTGAAACTTGATTCACACGCCTCAGGCCACCATTTTCTTAATATTCCTGGCCCAAGCCCAGTGCCACCCCGTATTTTGCGCGCAATTAGCTTTCAAGTCATTGACCATCGTGGCCCAGAATTTCAAGCTTTAGCTTTAAAGGTCTTAGAAGACGTCAAAAAAATCTTTAAAACTAAGCAACCTGTAATTATTTACGCGGCCTCTGGAACCGGTTCTTGGGAAAGCGCTTTAGTCAATATATTAAATCCAGGCGACAAAATCTTGGGCTACGAAACTGGCCAATTTGCCCACTTGTGGATGGTCCTAGCAAAAAAACTCGGCTTAAATGCCGAGATTATTTCTAAGCCAGGTGATGCTGCTTGGCGTTGGGGTGTAGATGCCAACTTAATAGAAGAGCGCTTAAAGCAAGATACTAAACACGAAATTAAAGCCGTCTGTGTAGTTCATAACGAAACCGCTACAGGGATCACTTCCAATATTCCTGCGGTGCGTAAAGCAATTGATAACGCTAAGCATCCAGCATTACTCTTAGTGGATACCGTCTCTGGTTTAGGTTCAGCAGACTATCGTCATGATGAGTGGGGCGTTGATGTGACGGTTGCGGGCTCACAAAAAGGCCTGATGTTGCCACCAGGCTTGGGATTTAATGCGATTTCGCAAAAGGCCATTGAGGCGAGTAAGAAGGCGACAATTCCCCGTGCCTATTGGGATTGGGCCGATATTATGGAATTTAACAAGCAAGGCTTTTGGCCCACTACGCCTAATACCAATTTACTTTATGGTTTGCATGAGGCTTTAGATATGATGATGACCGAGGGCTTAGATAATATTTTTGCGCGTCATCACCGTTTAGGTGAAGCTTGTCGGCGTGCTGTGGCAGCCTGGGGTCTTGAAAATCAATGTTTAGATGCGAGCGCTTATTCGCCAGTGAACACCGCTATTTTGGCGCCTGAGGGAATGGATTCGGATGCCTTACGTAAACACATTTTAGAGCGTTTTAATATGGCCTTAGGTACTGGTTTAGGTCGGGTGAAGGGTCGTGTTTTCCGCATTGGCCACTTGGGTGATTGCAATGACTTAACTCTCATGGCTGCCCTAAGTGGGGTCGAAATGGGTCTGCAAAACATGGGATATAAACCTAAAGCCAGCGGAGTAGTGGCTGCACAAGATTACCTAAAATCAGCAGTTTAGTAAGATTTAAATTGTAGTTATTACCCTTATTTTTTGAAAACAAAATACCATGCTAGCTAAAAAGCCCTACCTCACTCAAACTGATGTGCAGAAAATTTTGAATGCGGCAGATGCTTTTGCAGCGGCTGGTAATTTTGCGGTCACGATTGCTGTATGTGATGAGGGTGGTCATCTTTTAGGTTTAATTCGCCGCGATGACTGTGCCGCTGTTTCCACCTATATTGCCGAAGAAAAGGCGCGTGCCGCCGCAATGGGAAAGCGCGAAAGCCGAGTTTATGAAGAGATTATCAATAACGGGCGTATTTCTTTCTTATCAGTGCCGCATATTGGTGGAATGTTAGAGGGTGGCATCAATATCGTGGTCGATGGGTTTACTATAGGGGCTGTGGGTGTTTCTGGTGTCAAATCCGCGGAGGATGCCAGCATCGCCCAAGCCGGCATTGCCGCCCTTTTGTAAGCTGCTCTTTGATAAGGCGCTTTTTTGTATCTTTATAAGGTATTTTGATTAATTCTGCTCCTGAAGTAAATTCCCTCGCTAATCCTTTGCCTGCTGGCGAATCTAAAGAACCCCTCAATGCCCCAGTGGCCTGTTTTACCGATTTTGCTTTAGATCCCCTTGTACTTAAGGCAATTGCTGAGCAGGGCTATACCGTGCCCACTCCAATTCAAGCTAAAGCCATTCCCTTTGTACTGGCTGGCCAAGATGTGATGGGCGCTGCGCAAACGGGTACTGGTAAGACCGCTGCCTTTGTCTTACCCATTATTCAAAAGTTATTACCCCTAGCTAGTAGTAGCGCCTCACCCGCGCGCCACCCAATTCGGGCTTTAGTATTAACTCCTACTCGTGAGCTCAGTGATCAAGTCGCTGAAAATGCGGCTAATTATTCGCGGCATACCGATTTACGTACTGCGGTGGTTTTTGGCGGGGTTGATATGCAACCTCAGGTAGCGGCTTTACGCGCAGGCGTAGAAATCTTAATTGCTACACCAGGTCGCCTGCTTGATCACTTGGGATCAAAGACGGCAAATTTGTCGCAAGTAGAAATCTTGGTTTTAGATGAAGCAGATCGCATGTTAGATATGGGCTTTTTGCCAGACTTGCAGCGCATCATTAATTTGATTCCTGTTAAACGACAAACCCTGTTGTTTTCTGCGACTTTTTCACCTGAAATTAAAAAGCTCGCGCAAAGTTATTTACGTAATCCCGTGACTGTTGAAGTAGCTCGACAAAACGCGGCTGCCGATACAGTGACACAGGTGGCACACTTAGTCTCATCTGAAAATAAGCAGGCAGCTATTGTCAGTATCATTCATGAGCGCACTAAATTAGGCTTTCCGCGGCAATATTTAATTTTTACCAATAGTCGCTTGGGCTGCGCACGATTAGCTCGTGCTTTAGAACGCGATGGTATTAAAGCGGGCGCCTTGCATGGGGATAAAAGCCAAGGTGAACGCACCTTAACTTTAGACGCCTTTAAATCAGGGGTGATAGAGGCTTTGGTAGCTACTGATGTTGCGGCTCGTGGCTTGGATATTCCTGATATGCCCTGCGTTATTAATCATGAGTTACCCTTTAGCGCTGAAGATTTTATTCACCGCATTGGTCGTACTGGGCGAGCTGGCAGTAAAGGTGATGCGATTGCATTAGTTGACTCGAGTGAAAAACGTTTACTCGATGATATTGAAAAGTTACTAAAACGGAAGTTGGCTATTACCCCATTGCCTGAGTCTGATTTTGTATCTAATAACACTGCTAGCAAGGAGCGGAGCGGTAGGGGCGAAGGTAGAAGTCAGGGAAGAAATAGCGAGAACAGAATTGGTAACAGAGGTGATAGCAAAAGCTCAGGGCGTAGAAGTGTTGAGAACCAGTCGGCATTACCGCCAAAACAAGCTATTGATGCCTTCTTCTATCAACCTTATCAAGCTACTTCTAAACCTACTAGTGAAGCTGGAAGTGAGGCTGGTACTGAGGTTGGCAGTATCAGCAAACCGTCAGCCAAAAAATCTGGAATTACTCCTGCCAAACCACTCGTTGGAGCGCTCTTAGGGGGCAGTAAGAAAAAAGCGAGCTAATCAAAAAAGCCAAGCTTCGCTCTAGATTTTCTGCTCACGCCAAGCTTGCGTTGCTACTAAAAGCCATTCCGCAATAGTGTAGTGTGAGTCATTGGATAAGTTGCTCAGACCCAAATGGTGCGCTGCTTGCTGAAGCGCTTGCAAGGACAAGGTGGTATTTTCTGTATGAATTGCCAAAGCCAAAGTTTGCTTGCTGAGTTTTTCACCTTGGGCATCTAGCACTAAAGGTAAATGTTGATACTGTGGCATGGGGTAATTCAAAGCGGTCTGTAGGTAGATTTGTCGAGCAGTATTGCTGGCTAAATCTGCCCCACGCACAATATGGGTGATATTTTGTGCAGCATCATCAACCACTACAGCCATTTGGTAAGTAAAAAACCCATCGGCGCGACGCAAAACAAAATCGCCCACACTTTGCTGCAGGTCAGTAGAATTAAGGGCAATTCGCCAGGTAACGGGCAAAGCTAAATTGAGCAATTCTGCGCCGAAATTTCTAGCAAGTAGTAGGGCGGGGCGACAAGTACCCGGGTAAATGAGCTCTTGGTGACGATTTGGTGTGATCCCTTGGGCCTCTATGGCATTCAGAATGTGTTGGCGAGTGCAGGTACAGGAATAGACCAAGCCTGTCTGAAAAAGCTGTTGTAAGGCAGCCTCATAGGCCGATGTTCTTTGTGACTGGTAAAGCACATCTTCATCCCAGTGCAAACCACAGGCTTGTAGCTGGCCGAGGATGAATTCCGCAGCCTTGGGTTTACAGCGTGGTAGATCAACATCTTCAATTCTGACCAACCACCTACCATCATGGGCGCGAGCGTCGAGCCAGCTGCCAAGTGCCGTGGCAAGGGAACCCGAGTGTAGCGGCCCCGTTGGAGAAGGCGCAAAGCGGCCCCGATAGCCTAAGCCAAAATTTGCGGAGGGTGAAAGGGCAGACACAGCTAAAATCATCTCATGGCTGCACCCCATTTTGTTCATTTACGTTTGCATTCCGAATTTTCGATTACGGATGGAATGGTGCGCATTGACGAGGCAGTGGCTGCAGCGCAAAAAGACCAAATGGGCGCTTTGGCTTTAAGCGACTTAAGTAATGTATTTGGTTTAGTTAAATTTTATAGTCAGGCACGCGCCGCAGGTATTAAACCAATTGCTGGAAGTGATGTTTGGATCAGTAATGCCCACGAAACTGATCAAGCTCACCGGCTCTTATTGTTAGTGCAAAACCATGCAGGCTATCTTAATTTATGCAAACTGTTAAGTCGGGCTTCTTTAGAAAATCAAGTGCGCGGTCGCGCTGAAATTAAGCCCGAATGGTTTTTAGAGCCCGCTGCAAAAGACTCAGAGCGCGCCGC
The DNA here is from genome assembly GCA_903944725.1 of uncultured beta proteobacterium. GTDB lineage: Bacteria > Pseudomonadota > Gammaproteobacteria > Burkholderiales > Burkholderiaceae > Polynucleobacter > Polynucleobacter hahnii. The sequence goes on along the minus strand of CAJASX010000072.1, from coordinate 32,476 downwards.
AGGTAAAACCCTAGCGAGTGGTTTAATTGCGCTTTCTGGTGCGCAGCAAGGTGAGGTTGGCCAAGCGTTACTTAACAGCCAAGTAGAGTTAGCGCGCGCTGCAGCTAAACGCTGGCAAACTATTTTTCCTGATGCTTATTTCATTGAGGTGCAACGCGCTGGGCAAGTGCAAGATGAGCAATATCTGCAACTTGCCTGCCAACTTGCTAGTGAAATGGGCTTACCTGTAGTTGCCACGCATCCTGTGCAGTTTATGAAAAAAACCGATTTCACTGCCCATGAAACGCGGGTTTGTATTGCTGAAGGCGAGTTGTTAGGCAACCCTCGACGACAGAAAAAATTTACTCCAGAGCAATATTTTTTATCTCAAGCTGAAATGGCAGCTCGGTTTGCCGATTTACCTAGCGCGCTAGCAAATAGCGTAGAAATTGCCAAGCGCTGTAATTTATCTTTAGTGTTGGGCCAGCCGTGCTTACCCGAGTTTCCTACCCCGCCTGGTATTACTTTGGGTAATTATTTATATCAGCAGGCTGAAAACGGTTTAGTGCGCCATCTTGAGCGTAATTTTCCAGAGCCTGCTGCGCGCGCTGCCAATGAAGCCCATTATCGCGAGCGCCTAAGCTTTGAAGTTAAAACTATTGAGCAAATGGGCTTTCCAGGATACTTTTTAATTGTGGCTGACTTTATTAACTGGGCCAAAAATAATGGCGTACCAGTTGGCCCAGGACGGGGTTCTGGCGCGGGTTCTTTGGTGGCTTATTCCTTAGGCATTACTGATCTTGATCCCTTGCGGTACAACTTACTTTTTGAACGGTTCTTAAATCCAGAACGGGTTTCGATGCCCGATTTTGATATCGATTTTTGTCAGCATGGTCGCGATCGAGTTATTCAATATGTGAAAGATAAATATGGTGCTGATGCCGTAAGTCAAATTGTGACATTTGGTACGATGGCGGCACGGGCGGCAATTCGTGATGTGGGACGCGTGTTAGAGCTAGGTTATACCTTTGTCGACGGCATTGCAAAGTTGGTTCCCAATAAACCAGGGCAAGTAGTTACTATTGAAATAGCAAAGAAGGAAGAAAAGCAGTTAGCTGAGCGCGAAAAAAATGAAGATGAAGTAAAACAATTATTAGCCTTAGCACAACAATTAGAGGGCATTACTCGCAATGTAGGAATGCACGCTGGCGGCGTATTAATTGCGCCGGGTAAGTTAACTGATTTTTGCCCCCTATATACGCAAGACTCTAAAGATCAAAATAATAATTCGGTTATTAGTCAATTTGATAAGGATGATGTCGAGGCAATTGGCCTAGTAAAATTCGACTTTCTAGGCTTAACTACGCTTACTATTTTGGCAGCAGCTGAAAGATGGATTCGTACCTTGCATGCCGATCGCCAGAGTTGGAGTATTGGCGAAATTGCGCTTGATGATTCGGCACCATTCGATCTTTTGAAAAAAGCCAATACTGTTGCGGTATTCCAATTGGAAAGCCGAGGCATGCAGAGTATGTTGCGCGAAGCTAAGCCAGATCGCTTTGAAGACATTATTGCCCTCGTTGCCTTGTATCGTCCTGGCCCAATGGATTTAATCCCCGACTTTATTAATCGAAAGCATGGTCGGCAAAAAGTCGAATATCCCGACCCCCGTATCGAACCCGTATTGCGCGAGACCTATGGCATCATGGTATATCAAGAGCAAGTCATGCAAATGGCCCAAACCATTGGGGGGTACTCCTTGGGGGGCGCCGATTTATTACGGCGAGCAATGGGCAAGAAAAAGCCCGAAGAAATGGCTCAACATCGAAAAATTTTTAGCGAAGGTGCCAAGCTAGGCGGAATTAGCGAAGGTAAGGCGCACGAAATTTATGATTTGATGGAGCGTTTCGCTGGTTATGGTTTTAATAAATCACACGCCGCAGCATATGCTTTGTTAGCTTATCAAACGGCTTGGCTTAAAGCGCATTATCCCGCCGAATTTATGGCAGCTAACTTATCTTTAGCGATGGACGATACCGATAAAATTAAAGTTTTGTACGACGATTGTGTACAAAATCGGCTCACGGTGTTAGCGCCTAATATTAATACTGGTACTTATGAGTTCACACCCCAGCGAGTTGCCGAAGAAGAAGCTGATTTACCGCTACATCAAATTCGTTATGGTTTAGGCGCTGTGCGTGGCACTGGTGAAGCAGCAATTGCCGCACTAGTAAAGGTGCGTGAACAGGGCGGACCCTTTAAAGATTTATTTGATTTTTGTGCTCGCATCGATCGTCGCCAAGTGAATCGTCGGGCAATAGAAGCTTTGTTACGTGCGGGCGCTTTTGATGTTTTATATCCACTTGCCCAGACCCCAGGGGCTAAGCCGTATGATATTCGCGCTTCTCTCTTAGCCTCGTTAGCGCGGGCAATTGAAGCGGCAGAACAGGCCGAAGCATCAATTCATCAAGTAAGCCTATTCGATTCGGTTGATGATGGTGATCGACATTTGCCAGAGTTAGTGCGCGAGCCAATATGGCCTGAAAAGAAACGCCTTCAAGAAGAAAAAACCGCTTTAGGCTTATGCCTAACCGGCCATCTGTTTGATGCCTATCGGGTTGAGGTAGGGCATTTTGTGCGCCAACCTTTAAATAAAATTACCGAAGGTAAAGATCAGTTAGTGGCTGGCATTATTACTTCGGCGCGAATGCTAACAGGTCAGCGGGGCCGCATGATGATTGCCACAATAGATGATGGCTCGGCTGCGCTTGAAGTGACTCTTTATGGCGAAGTCTATGAACCCAATCGGCCTTGGCTAAAGGAAGATGAGTTACTGATTGCTAAAGTCAATGTGATGCCTGACAAATTTTCGGGTGGTATGCGGGTAGTTGCTGAGCAAGTGATGGATATTGCCGGAGCACGCATTCGTTTTGCCCGCAATGTACATGTTTGTATTGACGCTGGTATTGACTTAAAAATGTTACGTAGTCAAATTGACCCATATTTAATTGCTAATCGGGTAAAACCTAGCAATGATTTGGTGCGCGGCTTACCTCTCACCGCTGCAGTTACCGCTAACGGTGGCGCCTGCCTAATGCAATTTCCTGATGAATTACGTTTATATCCAGATGATGCTTGCTTGCATAGCCTACACCAGTTGTTTGCTGCGAAGCAAACCAATGGTGTAGTTGTGCAGTATCAGTGAGTTGCCTCGATTGCGCTAATGACTTCACTTGGCTCTAAGAGGTCGAGGCAGGCGCTGCGACTATCGGCGCGATCATCACAGCCAGCTTGGCGACAAGGTACGCATTCTCCCGGCCCTTGTAAAATTGTTACATTTGCCACTGTTTGACTGCGGGCCCGTAGGACATAAGGTGCGCAGCCAATAAAGCCATTGGGCCAAGGGCCAAAATTACTGGGTGGAGTTGGGCCAAAGAGCGCAATTGTGGTTGTGCCGCAGGCAGCAGCCAAATGGGTAATAGAGGTATCGACGCCAATATAGAGCTTGGCTTGACGCAATAAGTTGCCCATTTGGGGTATCGATAAACCACCCTTGGTATCAATGACCTGAGCTTGGATAACAGGGTCTAGTAAAGAGATTAAGGCATCATTTAGCTCGAGATCTTGGGGGGCAGATGATGCACTGAGCACCACTTGCCAACCTTTTTTTACAAGATAAGTGACGAGTATTTGCCAATATGCCAATGGCCATCGTTTGTAGGCCATTAATGGCCCTGTATGGAGCACTGCTAATTTATTATTGCTAAGGCCGCTGGCAATTTGCGCCAAAAATAAAGGACTTAATTCTTCTGCAGCGGGAGGAATAAGCGCAATTGGTGATGTAAATAATGAGGCCTCACTAATAAAGGGCTCGAGTAAGCGCATTTTTTCAACCACTACATGTTGGCGAAAATAATCTACTTCAACACTTTGCAGGCTGAACCATTTTTTCCAAGCATTTTTTAGGCTTTTAGATTTTTGGCTGGTTTGGCCTTGCGGATGGTTAGCCACAATGCCGACGCGCCGCCGTGCCGCAATTAGACTATAAAAATAGGCTCGATCGCTCGGTTGGGTCACTAAGGCTAAATCGTAGCGTTGAAATAAACGCGACCACAATGATAGATACTCACTGAAACTTGGATGATCGGTTGTTTCGATACATTCTTGTATATCGGTATTGCCTTTGAGCATGTCAAGTTTGCCCTGATAACCGAGAAAATGAAATTCGGCCTTGGGCCACAATTGCCGGGCTCGTCGAATGAGGGGAGTGGTAACTAAGACATCACCGATTTGTCGTGTAGCGATAAAGAGAACGCGCTGAGGTGGTTTTAAGTTGAGCGTCGTTTTATCGAGCGTAGTTTTAGTTTGCATTTGAGCGCGTACATGGCGCGCATTTTCTGTGGCATTCGATTGATCATGGATGTGATGGAATAAATGGAGCACCTCGGTTGACCACGAACCTGATTTACGGATTACCCTATTTTTTTGCAGACGAAACACAAAATCAGCATCTTCATGACCCCAGCCAGTAATATTTTCATCAAAGCCTTCAATAGCTAGAGCATCGCTACGCCAACAAGCCATATTGCAGCCCTTGATACGACGCCAGACAAATTGACGATAATGGCGCCAAGTGCCATCACCCAATTTTAGATGTAAAGGCCAATACTTATTAATGGCTTGGCTGAGGCGATATCGCCAACTATGGGCCTTGAATTGGGCAAAATTCCACTGTGGCCAGCGTAAAATTTGCTGGGTAAGGGTATTGTTAACCAAGATGCGACTACCCGTTACTAAATGCCCTGCCTCTGCTAACTGGCGATGACGGGCAACAAAATCGGGTTGCACTAGGCAATCACCATCGAGAAAAATCAAATAGTCACCACTAGCTGCTTGAATGGCTTGGTTTAATATTTTGGTTTTGCGAAAACCCATATCGGCCTGCCAAAGATGGGTAATAGGCACGGGAAAATGATTTTTAGCAGCATCAATAATAGTGCCTGTGCTTGCTTGCGAGCCATCATCAGCAATCACAATTTCAAAATCGAGGTCAGTTTGAGTACGTAGAGAATCGAGACAAAGGGCTAAGGCTTCGGGCCAGTTATAGGTTGCCAGCAGAATCGAAATCATACCTTCGAACTTCCTTTGACAGCCGCTTGTTGTTGATTAAGTCGCCACAACTTCATATAGCGGTAATACGTGCCTTGCATATTAGAGATCGCTAGACTGAAGCCTTGTGAACCATCGAGAAAGCCAGCTTGCAAAAGATAAGTTCGGATGAAAGTCCAGGCACCATGCAAGATTGCTTTGAGTGGCGAGCTTTGTTTGCCGCGGGCAAAAGCTTGTTCAGCTGCAGCGGTTGCATAGCGCTGCATTTTTTCTTGTACCTGCGCTGCATTCATAAAACTGTAGTGCAGCATCGGTTGCTTTAATTTGCCAATGGGCTTGCCATGGCTTACGTTGCTAATTAACTGTTCATGCACTATGTCGTTTGAAAAGCGGGCGGTGCCACGTAAAAAAAGTCGACTGACGTAATCGGGAGTCCAGCCCGAGTGACGCATAAAACGGCCACAGTACCAAGACGAACGCGGAATCGCAAAACAAGTTTGGTTTTGCGGGTGGTTTATTGTTTGGCGAATTTCTTCACGTAGCTCTGGGGTGAGGCGCTCATCGGCATCAAGCGATAAAACCCAATCGCTAGTAGCTAGGTCAAGGGCGCGGTTTTTTTGGGGTCCAAAGCCAGGCCAATCGGTGGGTGTAGCGATAGTGGCCCCATACTGCTGGGCAATCTTGAGGGTCTCATCAATACTCGCAGTATCAACCACCACGATCTGGCTAGATAGATCGCCAAGGGAATTTAGACAGTCGGCTAAATTGGCCTGTTCATTACGAGTTATGAGGATGACTGATAAGGTGGGCATAATTGATTATATGAATGCTGAAGACCGTGTAGCCCTGACCCGTTTAGTTCACTATTTACGGCCCCACGTAGCCCTTATTGTAGGGGCGATCCTCTCTATGGCTTTGGTTGCAGGGTCGGAAACCGCTATTCCAGCCCTGATGAAGCCCTTGTTAGACAGGGGTTTTACCGGCCAGTTAAACGACAAATTATGGCAAGTTCCGGCTTTTTTGGTGGGTCTAGCCATTATTCGTAGTTTTGCTCAGTTTTTTTCTAATTACCTCTTAACTAGAGTAATTACTGAGGTTTTGCTGAAATTACGTGAGCAAATGTTTAATCGCCTATTACGGGCCAAAACCGATTTTTTCCAAAAAAACTCGGCTTCACACTTAATTAATGCCGTTGTTTTTGAAGTTAATAATGTCCTTTCGATCATGGGCGGCATGCTAATTAGCTTAGTGAGAGACTCCCTCACGGTAGTGGGGCTTATTGCTTATTTAATTTATCTGAATTGGCAATTAACTTTATTGGTATTAATTATTTTTCCTGTAATTGCATTCATTATGGGGCGCATTAATCGTCGGCTACGTTCTTTAAATCGCCAGCAGCAAACCTTAACTAGTGATTTGGCTTATATCGTTGAGGAAACGGCGGGCGGTCACAAGATTATTAAAGTGCATGGTGGTGAAGATTATGAGATGCAACGTTTTATGGAAAAAGCCAATCGCTTACGCGAGTTTGGTTTGAAGTCTGCAATTGCAGGTGGTTTAAATCAGCCCATTACGCAACTGATCGCCTCGATGGCTTTATCAGTTGTTTTGGTAGTGGCTTTAATGCAATCAGCAACTGAAGGCGTAACCGTTGGCGGTTTTGCTGCGTTTATTACCGCCATGATGTTAGTTATTTCGCCTTTAAAACATTTAGCCGACATTAATCAGCCTTTGCAACGCGGCCTAACCGCGGCAGAAATGATTTTTGCTTTAATTGATCAGTCGATCGAAGAGGATCAAGCCCAACAACTTAGTGCAAAGCCAATGACTAAGGCGCGTGGCGAAATTCAATTTAAACAAGTTTCGTTTTCTTATGAGCAAGAAGATAATCGGCAAGATGCCCTAAAGCAGGTTGATTTTCAGATTCAGCCTGGTGAAGTTGTTGCTTTTGTTGGTCCGTCAGGGGGCGGAAAATCAACATTGGTCAATTTATTGCCGCGGTTCTTTAAGCCTACCCAGGGCGTTATTACTCTTGATGGTATTCCATTAGAAGAACTTTCTTTAACCGATTTACGGCGCCAAATTGCTTTTGTGAGCCAAGATGTCATTTTATTTAACGATTCTATTGCCGCAAATGTAGCCTATGGATCTGCCGCTCAAGGCGGAATTGATCGGGGTCGTGTTATTGAAGCCCTAGAGGCAGCGAACTTAACTGCGCTAATGCGTGAACTACCCGAAGGGATTGATAGCTTAATTGGTGATAACGGCAATCGTTTGTCGGGTGGGCAGCGACAGCGTTTAGCGATTGCCCGCGCAATTTATAAAAATGCCCCCATTTTGATTCTTGATGAGGCCACTTCAGCTTTAGATTCAGAATCAGAGCGGCAGGTACAAGATGCCCTCGAGCGCTTAATGAGCGGACGCACTACCTTAGTGATTGCGCATCGCTTATCGACGATTGAACATGCTAATCGCATTATTGTCTTAGAGCATGGCAAAGTTGTCGAGAATGGTTCACATGCCGAGCTCATTGCTCACAATGGGTTGTATGCCAATTTACACCGCTTGCAATTTGCCAATGCCTAAGCATTCACTTCAGCTAGGCATTGATCAGTCTTTAATTTAAAACAATATCGTACTGATCTTGACGAAAACTACCTTCTGCTTGTAAGCGAATCGGTTTTTTAACAAAATCTCCAAGCATGGCTAAAAATTGATTTTCTTCTTCTAGAAAAAGATCAATGACATCGGGAGCAGCGACGATGCGAAATTCTTTAGGATTAAATTGCCGGTGCTCACGAATAATTTCGCGCAAAATTTCATAACAAACTGTTTGGGCTGTTTTCACCTCACCTTTGCCGGTACAAACTGCACAGGGCTCACACATTATGTGCGCTAAGGATTCACGCGTGCGCTTACGGGTCATCTCGATTAAGCCTAGACTAGAAAAGTCGTTGACAGTAGTTCGCGTATAGTCACGTGCTAAATGACGATTTAATTCATGTAAGACTGCAGCTTGATGGTCTTTAGTATCCATGTCGATAAAATCAATAATGATGATGCCGCCCAAATTGCGTAAACGCAGTTGGCGGGCAATTGCTTGGGCTGCTTCTAAATTGGTTTTATATACCGTGTCATCTAGATTACGTGCGCCGACAAAACTTCCCGTGTTGACATCGATAGTAGTCATCGACTCGGTTTGATCAAACATCAGATAGCCACCCGATTTAAGGTCAACTCGGCGCCCCAAGGCCTTATTAATTTCGGCGTCGACATCAAATAAATCAAATAGTGCACGCTCACCACGATGAAGGACCAGCTTTGGCGTTAAATTTGGCGTGTAGGTTGTAGCAAACAAGGATAACTTGGCAAAATTTTCAGCTGAATCGATCCGAATTTGGGTAGTCGTCTCACTCGCTAAGTCACGTAAGACGCGCTCGGCTAGGCTTAAATCTTGAAATAATAAAGCGGGGGCAGTAGTTTGATTGGCAGCTTGATGAATGTTGCGCCAAGTCGTGGCAAGGTATTGAAAATCTAATTGGAGCTCAGCATCACTCGCATCTAAAGCGCTGGTACGCACAATAATGCTGCCTTTTTCATCCGCTGGCAGCAGAGCGCTAATGCGCGTCTTAATGGCTTCGCGTTGTTCGGGCTGGTCAATTTTTTGTGAAACGCCAATATGAGGCTCAGTTTGATCGGCAAGACCTAAATCGGGTAAATAGACTAAGTTGCGGCCAGCGATGCTTAGTTGGGTGGTGAGGCGCGCACCCTTAGTACCAAGTGGGTCTTTCAAGACTTGTACTAAAAGCGTTTGACCCTCAAATAAGAGTTTCTCAATTTGGGTTTGGGTATTACTTTGATTGATATCGGCTACATGTATAAAAGCAGTGCGCTCTAAACCAATGTCAATAAAAGCCGATTGCATGCCTGGTAAAACGCGCGCGACTTTAGCTAAATAAATATTTCCAACAATGCCGCGTTGACGAGTGCGCTCAATGCGTAATTCTTGAACCGCAGCATTTTGAATAATCGCTACCCGTGTCTCTTGGGGAGTGATATTAATAAGGATTTCTTCATTCATACGAATTGATAAGGTTGTGATTAAGTGCAAAGCATACTTTAGCTTGAATCAATAGCTGAGCAGTTTCATAAAGAGGTAGACCCATGATACCGCTGTAACTGCCAGCGATCGATTCAATTAGTGCGCCTCCGAGGCCTTGTATTCCATAGGCACCCGCTTTTCCAAGGGGTTCTCCGCTCGCGATATAAGCTTCAATAGTGGCTTTATCGAGGTTTGCAAAACGCACGCGAGAAGTTTGTACGACAGAGCATATTGCTATTTCTGGCTGAGCCATGACGCAAACCGCAGTGAGTACCCGATGCTCTTTACCGCTCAGCATTTCTAAAATACGTTGGGCATCACCGGTATCTTGGGGTTTACCAATAATTTCCCCTGCGGTAAACGAAGAATGAAGGGGTATTTTTTCTGTCTCACTAGCCCCAAGACTCACCGTAGTATCAGCGCAAAGAATGGGCGCCCAAGGTAAATTTTCGCCTTGGTTTACACGGTTTTGCCAGCGTAATTGTGCTGCCATGACTTTGGCGCGGGCGACGCGCTCGACATATAGGTATGCAGTTTCGTTAGGCAGGGGGATTTCTAAGGCATCAACATTTTCATTCATGGATGCTAATAGGGGAGTAAAGCAGACACCTAATTGACTGAGTAGCGCTTGCCGGCGAGGGCTTTGTGAGGCTAAATAAATAAATGCAAACATGGCTATTCGCGGTGGTAGGGATGGCCCTGTAAAATGGTCCAGGCGCGGTAGAGTTGCTCGGTCAATAAAACGCGCACAAAAGCATGCGGCAAAGTCAGGCTAGATAATTTCCAGATTGCATGCGCTGTTAATTTTAAGCTTGGGTCTAAACCATCTGCTCCACCAATTAGAAAAGCGATATCAAGCCCATCTTGGCGCCATTTAGCAAGCTGAACCGCAAGATCTTGCGTGCTGATATCTTGACCACGTTCGTCTAAGGCAATGACGCGCACCCCTTTAGGCATTGCTGCTTCGATCTGAATTGCATCTTTAGCAGGATTTAGCCCAGGCTTAAGTTCTTTGATGGTGATGCTGCAATCAGCAGGCATTCGCTTGATGTAATCGTGGGTTGCTGTTGTAACCCAATTAGGCATCTTATGTCCAATTGAAATAATGGTGAGGCGCATGGGTATAAATTCTGCTTGTATTGACCAGACTTACTCACTGGCCTTGACTAATTTTTTGGTGGCAGCTAATTTCACGCGTACTGGCTTCGCACCCCACATACCCTCAAGTTGATAGTATGCTCGTAGCATCGGCTGCAAAATATGTACGATGACATCGCCACAATCGACTAAGACCCACTCACCGGTTTCTAACCCTTCAATAGAAATGACTTCACCGCCATTGGCTTCGACATCGGCCTGCACAGATAGTGCTAGTGAGCGAGTTTGCCGATTGCTCGAACCAGTGGCGATAACCACTCGATCAAAGAGATCGCTGAGACCACTGGTATCAAAGACCCGAATATCTTGGGCTTTTACATCTTCAAGGGCATCAACAATGACGCGTTGTAATTTACGAAGTTCCATGGGCTCTTAGGTGATTAAAGAATAGTCAGCACTGCATTATCGGTGTTTCTTACTCATTGCTTTGATATAAGCCCAATTGCCTAATTAAATCACTGATATTTTTGGGCAACCCAGAGGATAAATCAGGCTTTATGCTTTGCTGGCGCAAGGTAGAAGAGGATAAATCGACTGCAAACTGATGGTCGAGAAGGATTTTTCCTTTAGGTAGATTTTTTAATTCAGAAGCTGAATGCGCTTCATGAGCTTTTACAAATTGAGCTAAAGAGGGATTTTGTGAGAGGGCATAGGGATGGCCAGGCCGACTAGCCACGGCCAAATGGACATAATGCAGCAAACCTTGCCAATCGTGCCAGGTTGGTAATTGCATCAAGCTATCAGCCCCCATCAACCAGATAATGCTGACCTCGCTGCCCAGAACATGACGTAAGGATTGAACGGTGTCGATGGTATAGCTTGGACCACCACGTTCGATTTCCATTGGGTCGACAGTAATTACAGTCTTAATGTGCTGGCTTATTAATTCTTCTTTTAGAGTAAGCGCTGCGGCCTCGGCTAATTTTAGTCGGACAGCTGCCGGCGTAATTTGCACACTTTTTTGCCAAGGTTGACCACTTGGTATCAAAATGAGTTCAGCCAGATTAAATTGTGCGCAAAAATATTTGGCTAGCTCGAGATGGCCCCAATGTGGCGGGTCAAAGGTGCCACCCAAAATACCAATAACCTGCTGCAAACGACCATTTTTTTCTGGTGACATAAATTAAGCCAACCAATTACGCGGCTGCAAATAATAATCGTAAAGCTTTGCTTCGGGAGTATTGGGTTGAGGGTGCCAGTTGTAGCGCCATTTGACGATGGGCGGCAGCGACATCAAAATCGATTCTGAACGACCACCCGATTGCAAGCCGAAAATAGTGCCGCGGTCAAAAATGAGGTTGTATTCAACATAGCGGCCACGGCGATATTCTTGAAAATCTTTTTCTTCGGGGGTGTAGGCTTCTTGGTAGCGGCGTTTCAGAATTGGTAGATAAGCGTTAATAAACGCATCGCCGACTGCGCGCATCATCGCAAAACTGTTTTCAAAACCTAGCTCATTAAAGTCATCAAAAAAGATGCCGCCAATACCGCGTGGCTCTTCGCGGTGCTTAAGGTAAAAATAATCGTCACACCATTGCTTAAAGCGCGGGTGTAAATCGGCACCAAAAGGATCTAAGGCGTCTTTAGCAGCTTGGTGAAAGTGACGGCAGTCTTCGTCATAGCCGTAGTAGGGCGTTAAATCGAAACCTCCGCCAAACCACCAAATAGGTTCTTGGTTTGGTGCTTGGGCAATAAAACAGCGCACATTCATATGGGTAGTAGGCGCCTTGGGGTTATGCGGATGAAATACCAATGAAACACCCATCGCCTCAAAGCTGCGCCCTGCAACCTCAGGACGATTTTGGCTTGCCGCACCTGGCATTTGGTCGCCATGTACATGTGAAAAGCCGACCCCGCCTTTTTCAAGCACGTTGCCGTTTTCTAAAATACAAGTACGACCCGAACCCCTAAGTTTGCTATCAGCGGGCTTCTGCCATTCATCTACCATAAATGCCTTGCCGTCTAATGCGCTAATTGCTGTGGTGATGCGATTTTGGAGACCTAAAAAATAGTCTTTAATAAGGGCGATATCGATTGTGCTTGTAGTCATAGTGATTTAAGGGCGCGGTAGCCAATGTCGTGGCGATATTGCATGCCATCAAAGTGAATGTTGTCAATTACTGCATACGCTTTGCTCTGTGCTGCCCGTACCGAATCGGCAAGACCAACTACGCACAGTACGCGTCCGCCAGCAGTAAGAAGAACATTTCCGCTTAGCTTGGTACCTGCATGAAAGGTAATATGCTCTGCCGAGTCAGCAGGAATGCCTGTAATAACATCGCCACTTCGGGGGGTGTTGGGATAGTGATGAGCAGCCACAACAACGCCAAGAGCAGTGCGCCGATCCCACTCAAATTCCACTTCGTTTAATTTGCCGTCGATGGCTTTATCTAATGCTGGCACTAAGTCGCTTCGTAAGCGCGCCATAATGGCTTGTGTTTCTGGATCACCCATGCGGCAGTTAAATTCTAAATTTTTAATTTGCCCATTGGGACTAATCATCACACCTGCATATAAAAAACCAGTATAGGGTATACCGTCTTTAGCCATGCCTTTAACGGTTGGTATGATCACTTCACGCATTATTCGCGCGTGAATTTCTGGAGTGACAACAGGCGCGGGCGAGTATGCGCCCATACCACCTGTATTAGGACCCTGATCACCATCTAATAACCTTTTGTGATCTTGGCTCGTAGCTAAAGCAAGTATATTTTTACCGTCAACCAACACAATAAAGCTAGCTTCTTCACCGCTTAAAAACTCTTCAATAATGACACGCGCGCCAGCATTGCCAAATTGGTTATCGGCCAACATCATTTCGACTGCTGCATGTGCTTCAGAAAGGGTCATTGCCACCACTACGCCTTTGCCCGCTGCTAGACCATCGGCTTTAATCACAATGGGCGCGCCTTTAGAATCTAGATAAGCACGCGCGGCAGGCAGGTCGCTAAAAGTTTGGTAGTCGGCAGTAGGAATGCCATGACGCTTCATGAAGGCCTTTGAAAAATCTTTTGATGATTCGAGTTGAGCAGCCAGCTGGGTGGGACCAAAAATACGTAAACCTGCTTGACGAAAGACATCGACGATGCCAGCGGCTAGTGGCGCTTCTGGCCCCACCACGGTAAAGGCGATATTTTCGCGTTTGACAAAATCGACTAAGTCTTGGAAATCGCTAATGGCAAGATTTTCAATTCCAGCGTGTTGTGGTGTCGCCAGAGCAGTGCCACCGTTACCGGGAGCAACAAATACTTTTTGCACCAGTGGTGATTGCGCCATTTTCCATGCTAAAGCATGCTCGCGACCACCTGAACCAATGAGTAATAATTTCATGCGATGTATTTCATAATTCAGCGTTCGTAAAAACTTCTTGCACATCATCTAAATTTTCAAGCGCATCGAGTAATTTTTGCATCGCATCACGCTGATCAACGGTCAAGCTAATATCGGTTTCAGGTCGCATGCTAATAGTGGCTAATTCTGCCTTGAAATTCGCTTGTTGCAAGGCATCTTGTATTTTGGAAAAAAGCGCTACCGAGGTTAGTACTTCAATTGCGCCATCCGCATGACTAATCACATCGTCGGCACCAACCTCTAAAGCTACTTCGATTAATTGATCTTCATTGGTACCAGGAGCAAATAAAAGCTGACCACAATGCTGAAATAAAAAAGCCACTGAACCTTCGGCCCCCATATTGCCGCCATTTTTAGTAAAGGCATGGCGCACCTCGGCTACAGTGCGAGTGCGGTTATCGGTGAGACAGTCAACAATAATAGCGGCGCCATTAATACCATAACCTTCATAGCGAATTTCTTCATAATTTACTCCCTCAAGCGAGCCAGTACCGCGTTGCACAGCCCGTTGTACGTTATCGTTGGGCATATTTGAGTCTTTGGCTTTGTCAATGGCTAACCGTAAACGTGGGTTGGTGCCGACATCGCCCCCGCCAAGTTTGGCGGCAACGGTAATTTCTCTAATAAGTTTGGTCCAAATCTTGCCGCGCTTTTCGTCTTGGCGACCCTTGCGGTGTTGAATATTGGCCCATTTTGAGTGACCTGCCATGCAGAAGTATCCTTTTTAGGGTATTTTACAGTTCCTAATACGCATTTCGGTTGGAATAGAATAAAAGTAAGAAATCTAAGCTTTTGGCCTATGGCCTTAATCTTAGTAATTAAACGAGACATCAATTCAGAAAAGTGGGAAATAGCATGGCAAAAGAAATGGTAAAGGCAATTCGTCTAGAGGAAGTAGGCGGACCCGAGGTAATGAAATATGTTGATGTGGAATTGGGAGAGCCAGGACCAGGTGAAGTATTGATTCGTCAGCATGCCTGCGGCTTGAATTACATTGATGTGTATTTTCGAATGGGCTATTACCCCCAACCCCTACCTGCTGGCTTGGGCATGGAAGGAGCTGGCGTCATTGAAAAAGTAGGTGCTGGCGTGACGCACGTGAAAGTCGGTGATCGAGTAGCTTATGCTGGGCGCCCCACAGGTGCTTATGCCGCCGCCCGAGTAATGCCCGCAGATATCTTAGTCAAACTACCCGACGCTATTTCGTTTGAAATTGGCGCAGCGATGATGTTGCAAGGCTTAACAGTGGCCTATTTATTAACGAGCACTTATAAAGTGCAAAAAGGCGATACCGTTTTGTTTCATGCAATTGCTGGCGGGGTTGGTCTAATTGCTTGCCAGTGGTTAAAGGCGATTGGCGCAACGGTGATTGGTACGGTTGGTAGCAAGGAAAAAGCTGAGTTAGCAAAATCGTATGGTTGTGATCATGTTATTTTGTATCGCGACGAAAATTTTGTAAAACGCGTACAAGAAATTACCAGTGGTAAAGGTGTACCAGTAGCTTACGACTCGGTTGGTAAAGATACATTTATGCAAACGCTGGATTGTATTTCGCCATTGGGCATGGCAGTTTCTTTTGGTGGCGCATCGGGCTCGCCACCGCTGCTTGATTTAAGTATCTTGGCTGGTAAGGGCTCATTAAAAGTGACGCGTCCTACTGTATCAACCTATGTTTTGAACCGGAGTTTGCTTGAACCGATGGCTGCTGAACTTTTTAACATGGTGCAAAGTGGCAAAGTCAAAATTGAAATTAATCAAAAGTACCGTTTGGCTGATGTTGCGCAAGCCCATACTGATTTAGAAGGGCGCAAGACTACGGGTTCGACGATTTTGCTTCCTTAGTTTGTTAAACTCTAGCCTCTAAAGCGTTTTCACTAGCCTCGGTGATGGAATTGGTAGACGTGCCGGACTCAAAATCCGGTGCCGCAAGGCGTGTCGGTTCGAGTCCGACCCGAGGCACCATTTAAATCTGATAATTTTCTGCAGTACTCGACATCGCTTGTTCAACAATCTTTTTTGTGAGGGTTGGTGAAAATAACTCAATGAAGGTATAGATGAATGAGCGTAAATAAGCACCTTGCTTAACCCCTAGATGGGTTACATTATTGCCAAAGAGATGACCAACTGAGATGGCTTTTAAATTGCGATCGCGCTCAGGGTCATAAGCCACCCCTGCCATAATGCCAATGCCCATACCAGTCTCTACATACGTTTTAATTACATCGGCATCAATGGCCTCCAAAATAATATCGGGTCGTAAATTACGCGAGGCAAAAGCCGCATCGATTTTGGCACGACCAGAAAACGCTTTGTCATAAGTAATCAAGGGGTATTTGCATAAATCATCGAGGGTAATCACGGCAAGATTTAAGAGTGGGTGGCTGAGTGGCACGATTAAGACATGCTGCCATTGAAACCCTGGTAGCGCTAAGATGCCAGGAGTGTTAGCAATACCTTCGGTGGCAATGGCAATATCGGCACGATCATGAATGAGCATCTCGGCAATTTGACTGGGGTTACCTTGTTGTAGGCTGACTCGTACCTTCGGAAAACGTTTCGTAAATTCGCTTAAGACTTTAGGTAGGGCATAGCGTGCTTGAGTATGAGTAGTTGCAATCACAAAATTACCTTGGTCTTGACTAGCAAAATCTTGGCCTACCCGTTTAAGCGTTTCTACTTCGTCAAGAATATGCTCAATCGAAGCAAGAATACGTTTACCTGGTTCGGTTAATGAGCGTATTCGCTTACCATGCCGACGAAAAATATCGACACCTAATTCACCCTCTAATTCGATAATAGCTTTTGATACGCCAGGTTGCGAAGTAAAGAGTACTTTAGCAGCAGTGGTAAGGTTAAAATTTTGCCTAACTGCTTCACGCACAAAGCGAAATTGATGCAAGTTCATCGTTGGTTCTATCTCACCTTTGCTGTATAAGCGACCGAAGGTAATAAAGGGGCATTTTAAATGACTATGCGCGAGAGACGCGCTGCAATGCAAAAAGAGCTAAACCAAAGTAGAAAAGTGGCGGGATAAAAGCCGTAAGCATGGCTGGCCAAGAACCCAACAAACCAACATTGGAAAAAAGCGAATTAAAAAGTTGAAAACTCATGCCGAGCATAATGCCGCCAAATACTTTAATACCTACACTACCCGATCGCACTCTTAAATAAGCAAAGGGAAGTGCTAAGGCGAGCATGACAAAAATGATGAATGGGTAAACCAGTTTTTTCCAATAGGCTATCGAATGACGCTGAGTGTCTTGTTTGTTATCGGTTAAATGATCAATAAACCGCCCCAGGCTATAGATTGACATTTTTTCGGGGTTCAGCAGTAACACTTCTAGGATCTGCGGCGTGACTTCTGACATGAGTTTTAAGGTGGGATAAGTTTTGGTTGCGGCAGAATAAACTGCATCCAGCGGATCTTGGTTTTTAGCCTCTTTAAAGCGCGTTTCAGTGACCTGATTTAGCTCCCAAATACCTGATCTGTCAAAGCGCCCAGAACTTGCATTGCGAATCGATAAAAGGCGGTAATTGACGTCGAACTCATACATCCGAATATTACGCATTTCATTATCGTTTTTAATATCACCCACATTGACATAACGAATTCCTGGGCGTACAGGGCCAGAGCCATCTTCATCACGTAAGCGATCTTTAACCCAGACACCTGAGCGAAACTGAGAGTCAAAATTGGCACCTAGTGCACGTGTACGAATTTGATCAGAAATCGACTCGCTGTAGGGGCCAACCCATTCACTAATTACCAAGGTAAGCACGACCAAAGGTAAGGCAATTTTTGCTAAGGTTATGAGTCCGCGTTTTACATCCAAACCTGCCATGCGAAAAATAGTAAATTCGGATTGACTTGCCATCATTGCAAAGACATAAATGCTGCCAATTAGGCCTGCAATTGGAATAATTTCAATCATCCGATTGGGTGCCTTGAGCAGCACATGCATTAAAGCAATTGGTAGGGTGTATTTCGAGTTAACTGAACTTAACTCACCCAAGACATCAAAAAATAAAAACAGTGCAACGAGCGCAAATAGAATGAAGCCAAAGGCAATATAAATTTGCTTAGCAAAATAACGTTCGTAGATATAGGGAAAGAGTAGCTTCATTTACGACCAAAGATTGCGGGAATTTGCCGACGCCACCAAGAAATTGAGGGGTTGACACGATTACGAATTAATAAGAAAGCAATTGTTAGCGCGATTAAATGAATTGGCCAAATTGCCATGAAAAAATTCAATTTTCCTTGGGCAACAAAATTTTGCGCTAAATTGAGTAGGTTGCTATAAATTAGGTAAATGAGCACCGCATAAAAGAGCGCGGTGTAATTGCCTAAGCGCGGATTGACATAGGCGAGGGGAATTGCAATGAGCACTAAACCCAAGGCCATCAATGGTAGCCCAAGTCGCCACAAGACTTCACCTTTATTTTGATTGGTAGGATTAGCAAGTAACTCAACTAGATCTTTTTCACGGTCACGTGGCGGTGGCACTTTGATTTCTTTACTCAGAATTTTGGTGCGGTATTCTTCAAACTCTAGTATTCGAAAATTGGGCTCGGTGGGTTGTCCATCATAGCGTCGACCATTTTTAAGTACTACCGTTTTTTCGCCAGTGGGTGAATTTTCTAAGTAACCCGATGAAGCGACGGCAATACTAAGGCGCTGATTACGCGTATCGGCAACAAAGATATTTTTAATAATGTTTTTATCGACATCAATTTGCTCAATAAAAAAGACTCGTTCAGCTTTCGCTGATTCTCGAAATTGTCCTGCAGTCACCATTGAGACGTCATCGCGTTGTTGAAAGCGTTGGCTAATAATGGTAGATTCGCGATTAGCCCAAGGCCAAACAAAAATAGCTAGCGCAGCAATGATTACTATTAGTGGCAAAGCAAAGGTAAGCACTGGTCTAATTAAACTCATGATGCTTAGCCCACTCGAAAACCAAACAATCATTTCGGAATCTTTATACCAGCGCACTAAAACAATTAATACCGCAATAAACAATGAAACAGTGAGTAAAACTGCGGTGTAGCCGAGAGTAGCAAGAGCTATTAATACCAGAGCATCTTCGGGATTTACCTTGCCATTAGCAGCAAAGCCAAGAATACGAATAACTAAAGTGGTAATCATGATCGTAACTAGGACCAGAAAAACACCACCGGTAGTAAAGCTAAGCTCGCGTCGGAGAGAGCGTTGAAATATCATGCCTGATAATATCTTTCGACCTAAATAGTTGGTTTCGCGGTTCGGATTGCGTGTCGGAGGATAATGATAAAACCTCTTTAATTACATCACATCATGACAATCCAATTTAGCACGAAACTAATTACACAGACTGACTTTACAACGGCAAAAAACCTAAAACCAGCCTTTGCACTGCTCGTTAAGCAAGACAGCGATTGCTTAGTAATGGCTTATTCCAAGGCCGATTTGGCTAGTTTCCCTGGTACGGCGGCAGCATCTAATGGGGCTAAAAAGGTAAATCAAACCCTTAATTCGGGCTCAATAGGGGCTTTAGCAGTGCTTGACTCGTTTTTAGGGGGAGCAATTTTACGAGCAATACGTTGCGGTGATTTAGATGGAAAAGAGGCTAGTACGACTCTTTTTAGGGCTGATCCTAGTTGGCTAGCTCAGGGCGTAAAGCTAAAACGGGTCTTATTAATGGGTTTAGGCGACGCCACACAAAAGCATGCTACCGATTCACTTGCTTATGCCAAATTGGCCCGCGCTGCCTTGAAGATTTTAAGCGGCGGCGCCATAAAAACTGCTTTATGGCTGACGCCTAGCTTTACGATGAAACCAACTGCAGAAATTGTTGGCAGATTGGCGCGCTTGACGATGCAATTAGCGGGTGATCAGGTTTATCGCTTTGGTGTTCGCCAGCCAACAATGCGCTTTAAGATTAAAGACACGCCCGATCCATTGCAGACTTTAATCTTTGTGGGGGGTGGTAAACAGGCTAATGGATTAAAGCTTGCAGTTCTAGAGGGTACTGCTTTAGTAGAAGGCATGAACTTAGCCAAAGACCTTGGCAATTTACCGCCCAATATTTGCACCCCAGCTTATTTAGCGCATACCGCTCAAACTTTGACAAAAAAGACCGCTTTGAAAGTAGAAGTATTAGGTCGTAAGCAAATGGAAACTTTGGGAATGGGCTCTTTTCTTTCGGTTACCCAAGGATCAGAGTTACCCCCCCAATTTATTGTCATGCGTTATTTAGGGGGGAAGCCAACTGCAGCGCCAACGGTGTTGGTTGGTAAGGGCATTACTTTTGATACGGGTGGAATTTCATTAAAACCAGGCGATGCCATGGATGAAATGAAATACGACATGTGCGGCGCTGCCTCGGTAATGGGCACCATTTATGCTGCCGCTTTGCTAAAGCTTAAGCAAAACATAATCGCTGTCATTCCTACTTGCGAAAATATGCCATCAGGTAAAGCAACTCGACCGGGAGATATTGTCAAAAGTATGTCGGGCCAAACCATTGAGATCTTAAATACGGATGCTGAAGGCCGTTTAATTTTATGCGATGCCTTAACTTATGTTGAGCGCTTTAAGCCTCGCGCCGTTATCGATGTAGCCACCTTAACTGGCGCTTGTATTATTGCTTTAGGTAGTGTGCATAGTGGTTTATTTTCTGATGACGAAAATTTGGTAAAAGAATTAAGTGAAGCCGGTAAAGCAGCGCTAGATACCGTTTGGCGTTTGCCCTTAGATGCCGCGTATCAAGAACAATTGAAATCAAATTTCGCTGATGTGGCCAATATTGGTGGGCGACCCGCAGGCAGTGTTACAGCTGCATGTTTCTTAAAGCGCTTTACCGAAAAATATTGTTGGGCGCATTTAGATATCGCTGGCACCGCTTGGAAAAGTGGTGCGATGAAGGGCTCGACTGGGCGCCCTGTGCCACTGTTATTTAATTACTTACTGGCCTACGGAGCGCGTTAAGCGTATTCACGCATGGCGAGAATTGATTTTCACAGCAATGTGGGCGATAAACTTGATTATGTTTGTCGGCTTACGCGCAAAATTTGGAGCACTACGGCAGAGGGTCAGCCGGTTCGGCCCATTGTGATTATGGCTGAGAAAGCCGAGCTTAAGCGCCTCAATGAATTACTCTGGACCTTTAGCAAAACCGATTTTTTACCCCATTGTTTTGTCGATCACGAGTCGGCCGCTGAAACGCCAATTGTATTGACTGAAGATTGCACACCTCTTAGCTTGCAAGCGATTCCGCATGCGGATATTTTGATTCAGTTAGGTAAAAATATGCCTAGCGATGTAGCTGCCTTGATAGAGCGGTTTCCGCGTATCGTTGAAGTGGTTACTACTGCTGAAGCAGAGCGTTTGGCTGGGCGCACCCGCTTTAAAGCCTACCGTGATTTAGGTCACGAACTACACAATTTTGATCAAACTAAAAACTGAGCCCAGATCGTGCTAATTCACCCTAATTTTGATCCTGTCGCTATTCATCTGGGCTCTTTTGGTATTCATTGGTATGGTCTAACCTACCTAATGGCGTTTGCCCAATTTATTTTACTGGGACGTTTTCGCATTCGCATGCCGCAATTTAAGGCCTTGGGTTGGAATAATAAAGACCTAGAAGACCTCTTATTTGCTGGGGTATTGGGCGTCATTCTTGGCGGACGCTTAGGCTATGTGTTTTTTTATATGCCAGCGTTCTATTTATCGCACCCCCTCAATATTTTTAAAGTTTGGGAGGGTGGAATGTCCTTCCATGGCGGCTTATTGGGCGTATTGGTGGCCTTGTACTGGTTTGCCCGCAAACGCCACACCACATTTTTGATGGTGAGTGATTTGGTTGCACCACTAGTACCCTTTGGCCTAGCTTTTGGGCGCCTTGGTAATTTTATTAATGGCGAGCTCTGGGGGCGACCCACCAATGCACCTTGGGCGATGATCTTTCCGTATGTTGATAATTTGCCGCGTCATCCTTCACAGCTTTATCAATTGGGTGGGGAAGGGCTTTTGTTGGGTATTGTGCTTTGGCTTTATGCGAGAAAGCCTCGCCGGCTGGGGCAGGTATCAGGTTTCTTTTTAGTTGGTTACGCAATCTGTCGTTTCTTAGCTGAGTTTGCCCGTGAGCCCGATGCTTTTTTAGGTTTGCTAGGCTTTGGGTTATCGATGGGTCAGTGGCTTTCGTTGCCAATGATTGCCTTCGGGCTATATTTGCTGCTGAGACAAAAAACCACAATAAAAAGCTAAACGCAAAATAGTGTTCTATAAAGCACAATAGTAATTGACCCCATACAGTTCAACATGTAAATTAATTGGGTTCCCAGTTTCAAAAAAGGGGGTATCAATCTAATTATTCAGTGCAGTTACTAAGGAAGTGTCATGCTTGAAAAGCTTGCTAAGTCACGTTATTTATCGCGCGCTATTGGCGCAGTAAATCGGCTCATTTCTGAGCGCGGCGAATCGAATGCAGTAAGCATGGCCGATGAGTTAATTCATAATTATCGTAAATTAGATAAAGATCAGCATACTAAGTTTTTTGCTGCTTTGGCTCAAAAATATAATCCTGAGGCGGATAAAGTTTTGCTGGCTGCCCAAAGTTTTGCTGCCGAACCCAATACCCGCAATTATGTGCGCTTACAACGAATTACCGAATCACCTCGCCAAGAATTACTGCGCCGTCTTAATCGGGCTCGCGCGGGCACTGCTGCGGTAGTTGAAATGCGTCGTGATTTATTGCAATTACTCGATAAAAATCCTGAATTAGCGACAGTAGATTTTGATATGCGCCATTTACTATCCTCGTGGTTTAACCCTGGTTTTTTAAAGATGCATCGCGTCGATTGGAAATCACCAGCAGAAGTACTAGAAAAAATCATTAAACATGAAGCGGTTCATGCAATTGATGGCTGGGATGATTTGCGCCGTCGTTTGCAACCCGACCGCCGTTGCTTTGCATTCTTCCACCCCCAATTACCCGATGAACCACTAATTTTTGTCGAGGTAGGCTTACTCCCTGAAATTCCTACGACGATTGCTCCATTAGTAGACAAAAAGGCAGAGGCCATGAATCAGCCAAAGGAATATAAAGTCGCGGCTTTTTATTCCATCAGCAACTGCGAGCCAGGTTTGCGTGGTGTATCGATGGGTAATTTTTTAATTAAGCGAGTTGCAGAGCAATTACATGCAGAATTTCCATCGTTAAAAACATTTGTCACCTTATCGCCAATACCCGGTTTGGTCGATTGGATTGCCGCTGGCGCGAGTTTATCGGATCAAGCAACCATGGAGCAAATTAAGCCCGCAGTTCGTTTAGCTCGTGATCAAGCTTTAGCGACATTAAATTTAACTGAAAATTCTTGGCCCGAGCGCATCAATACGGGATGGCATCCAGATATTACTTCAGCAAAAGAGAAAAATGCTTTGCTCTGTTTAACAGCTTTATATCTTGCCCATGCTTCAACAGGTCGAAATGGCAATCCAGTAGCTAAGTTTCATCTTGGTAATGGCGCCAAACTACACCAGATTAATTGGGCTGGTGACCTATCGCGTAAGGGTTTACGCCAATCAGCTGGTATTATGGTTAATTATCTATATGATTTAGGCAGTGTTGAAGAGAATCACGAACGTTTTGTGAACGGTGAAGTGATCTACTCTCGCTTAATTAAGCGTTTAATGACTGCATAGTTTAAAATAATTCTAAATAAACGGAGACCGCAACATGAGTGATCAATCTACTATTTTAGGCTTACTAGTCACAAAATTTCGCTTAGCCATTGTATGTGCCTTACTAGGTTTTGCTGGCGCTGCTGCAGCACAAGCTTGGCCCACTAAACCCATTACCTTATTAAATCCCTTTCCAGCTGGTGGCGGTACCGATACTTTTGCTCGTCCTTTGGCAGCTCAGCTAGCTGAGCAATTAGGTGTGCAGGTATTAATTGATAATCGTGGTGGCGCAGGCGGTACTGTTGGCGCATCGGTGGCAGCAAAAGCAGCCCCCGATGGTTATAGTTGGTTTATTGGCGCCTCTCACCACACAATTGCCCCCTCAATGTATAAAAATCTCGATTACGATATTGAGAAAAGTTTTATTCCTGTGGCGCTTCTTGCAAGCCCCCCTCAGGTCTTAGTAGTTAATCCCCAAAAAGTGAGCGCGCGTGATTTAAAGCAATTTGTTGAGCTGATGAAAAAGAACCCAGGTAAATATAATTTTGCGAGTGCTGGTAGTGGTACTGTGCATCACCTAGCGGGTGAATTATTTAAAATGCAAACGGGTACTTTTATTACACATATTCCCTACCGCGGCGCTGGCCCAGCCATGAATGACTTATTGGCAGGGCAGGTTGATCTAGAGTTTGATGGTTTAGGCACTTCAGCCCAACAAATTAATGGTGGCAAGTTAGTTGCTATTGCGGTTGCTTCACCTAAGCGTTCGGCAGCTATTCCTAATGTGCCAACATTTGCTGAGGCGGGTTTGCCCAATTACGAGGTGTCAACTTGGTATGCGATGTTTGCTCCCAAGGGAACCCCAAAGCCTATTGTCGACAAAATGATTGCAGAGGTTGAGAAGGCGATAAATACACCAAAGTTAAAAGCAATTTGGGCATCCAATGGCTCTGAAACCCCAAGCTTGTATGGTGAAGCATTTGGTAAATTAGTTAATTCTGATGTAAAGCGGTGGGCTGGAGTTGTTAAAAAATCGGGCGCTACTCTCGATTAATTGCTGTTGAGTAGATTATTTTGAGGTTTGTATGAATTTGTATTCTTTATTGGAAAAAGGTTTTCCAAAAGATCGTAAAGCTTGTGCAATTGAAACTCAAGATGGTCTGTATTACTCCTGGAGCGATTTAGAACGCGCTTCAGCGATGTTAGCCAACTTATTAAAAAGTCTTGGCTTGCCTAAGGGGGCTCGTGTTGCGGTACAGGTAGAAAAGTCGCCTGAGGCCTTATTTTTATATTTAGCTACGATTCGGGCGGGCTATGTTTATCTACCTTTAAACACCGCTTATCAAGCTACTGAAATTCAATATTTCATTGAAAATGCTGAGCCTGCAGTCGTGGTATGTAGCAGCAAAAATTTTGCTTGGGTTTCTAAAGTGGCCTTTAAGTTGGGGACTAAGCATGTATTTACCTTAGACGATAACCGCACTGGTAGCTTGCTTGAGCGCGCCACTAGCCAAAGCGATCAATTTAAAACACTTCCTACGGCTGATGATGATTTAGCAGCTATTCTTTATACCTCGGGAACTACGGGACGCAGCAAGGGTGCGATGCTAACGCACCGTAATTTAGGTAGCAATTGTTTGGTGTTAAAAGAGTTCTGGCAATGGCAAAAAGATGATGTCTTGTTGCATGCCTTACCCATTTTTCATGTGCATGGTTTATTTGTCGCTGCTCATGGAGCTTTAATTAACGGCAGCAAAATGATTTGGTTGCCACGCCTCGATACCGCCCAACTAATTCAGCAAATGCCTCGTGCTACTGTGATGATGGGCGTACCTACTTTTTATGTGCGCTTAACTGCAGATAAAGCCTTTACTAAATCAGCATGTCGTAACATGCGCCTATTTATCTCGGGCTCTGCGCCATTGCTTACTGAAACGTTTAATGATTTTAAAAAAATAACTGGTCATACCATTCTTGAGCGGTATGGTATGAGTGAAACCATTATGTTGACTTCTAACCCCTATCAAGGGGCTCGGGTTGGTGGATCAGTTGGCGTGCCTTTGCCCGGGGTGAGTGTCAGGGTGGTAGGTGATGACGGGCAGATTTGTCAGGTAGATGAAATCGGTGGCGTACAAGTAAAGGGCCCGAATATTTTTAAGGGCTACTGGCACATGCCTGAAAAAACTACTGAAGAATTCACTGCCGATGGCTGGTTTAAAACAGGCGATGTAGGGCGTTGGGGCGGCACTAATATTAGTGGCAAGGTACCAGCTAATTATTTGTCGATCGTTGGGCGTAGTAAAGATTTGATTATTTCTGGAGGCTATAACGTTTATCCTAAAGAAATTGAAAGCTTTATTGATGAGATCGATGGCGTAGCCGAAAGTGCTGTAATTGGAATTCCACATCCCGACTTTGGTGAGGCAGTGTTGGCAATAGTTGTACCAAAAGCAGGCGTGAAATTAGATGCGCAGAAGATGATCGATGCGCTTAAAGGACAAATTGCGAATTTCAAGGTGCCTAAGCGTATTGAAATACTAAGCGACTTACCTCGTAACGCCATGGGCAAAGTGCAAAAGAATATTTTACGTCAGCAGTTTGCAGTTTAAGACTGGTGCTAAAAACCAAAGGCTTTGCGGCTTTCATTTAACATAAAGCCAGCTAAAAAGAATAGCAGCACTCCAAATACTCGCTTGAGTTGCGCTACATTTAATTTGCGGGCCATTTTTGCACCTAGTGGCGCAGTAAAAATGCTAATTACGACGATACAAGCTAATGCTGGCAGGTAAACATAGCCTAATGAGCCATTGGGTAAGTTGGGATGATCCCAGCTACCATACATATAGCCCGCTGTAGCTGCGGCTGCAATAAAAAATCCCAAGCCAGAGGAGCTGGCCATAGCAATATGAGGTTTAACATTGCACCACAACATAAATGGCACAGTAATAAATGCCCCGCCTGCCCCAACTAAGCTTGAAATTATTCCCGCTAAAGATCCAAAAGAAAAAAGGCCAATAGGCCCTGGCAACTCTCGGCCTGCATGGGGCTTTTTATTAAAGAACATTTGTATTGAGCTGTACACAATGAAGATAGCAAAAAAGAGTGATAACCAAGATGTTTGCAGAGCTTCAAACAGTTCACTACCGCCAATTAGTCCTCCAACAATCATGCCAGGGCTTAACGCAACTATTAAATTCCAATCGATTGAATTATGTTTATGGTGAGCTAGGATAGCAGACGCTGAAGTGAATAGAATCGTGGCCATACCAGTTGCAATGGCCATATGCACAATGATACTTTGTTCAAAATTTAAATGATTAAAAACGATAATCATGAATGGCACCAGAATCATTCCGCCGCCGATGCCAAGGAGACCTGCCAAAAACCCCGAAATACCTCCGCAAACTAGCAGCAGCAGAATGTCATTTAAGGACATTAAATAAGATTCCCCACCTTAGCCGCTAGGCCCTCATCCTGAACCCTAAGGTTCAAGGTGGAGCGGCAGTTACGCTTCGGGTGCATTAAGACGTTCAGGGAGTATCAGGCCAAAAGCCGATACTATGAAGCTTCGAAACGCTCACGCCCACGTAGCAAAGATCGCTCCGTATGCTTTCGCATCGGTTCAAGGAGCTATTGGCCTTGGCGAACCAGGCAGGGAAAGGGTTTTCAATAGGGCATCAACTTGATCTTCAAGCGCATTCACTTCATTAAGCAAATGCGAGATCTCGACTGAATTTTCTGTTGTGGTGGTTGGTGATGCCTGAGGAATTTCTTGAGCAGCTTGTTTGGCGGTAATGAGATCGCCTGCTAATTTTAAGGCAGCCATCATGGTAGCGCGTTCGAGGCTGCGATTACCTCCAGCAATTGCAAGTTGAATTTGCTCATCAACCAACTGACAAGCTGAGCGCAAAAGAGGTTCATGTTCATCACTAGTTGCCAGAGTAATTTTCTGACCGGCAATGGTTACATCAATGCGTCGTTGGCTCATGGTCATCATTATCTATTTTTGGAGTGCTTGGGGAGTTGGCAGAATCACTGAGCAAATTTAATTGTCGGGTATCGCCTTGATCTGGCAGACGGCTTAAGATATGCTGAATGCGCTTTTGGGCATCTTCAATTTTGGTTTCGAGGGCTATTCGATCTTGGCGCATGCTATCGGTAGCCTTTTGGATATGCATTATTTTTTGCTTAATCCGTTCAAGGCTGGCTTGAAAATTAGTCAGTAAATTAGGCATTGAATCAGCTGGTTGGTTACTCATAAGATCCATTGTATATCTAGCCGCATCGTAGAAGAAAGGACTAATTATTGTTTTATTTCAAGGGAAGTGTGGAACCGTTACCCAAGATTGATTTAAGGGGTAAATTTTGATACGATGCTGAAAAGCCTCTTCAATGAGGTTGTGGGTAAGCGCATCGGCAGCAGGGCCTTGATGCATCAACTTTCCATCCTGAATAATGATAATTTGCTCAGCATGCAAGGCAAAGGAAATGTCATGCAAAACTGTCACCACGGTTTTTTTGTCTAAAATTAATGATTTAATTATATTCATTAAATCAGTTTGGTGTGGCGGGTCTAAATTGCTTAATGGCTCATCCATGAGAATAATTTGCGCATTAACTGCTAAAGCTCTAGAAATTAATACGCGTTGACGTTCGCCACCAGAAAGCTCTGAAAAAGGACGCTGTCTTAGGGGCCAACTATTGGTTGTATGCAAAGATTGTTTTACAGCCTCATGATCACTTGTGCTTGAAGTTCCCAACCAATTTTGGTGTGGTAGGCGACCGAGCATCACTAAATCGTAGACTAAAATATCGTTGGTTATTACTTCATTTTGGCCAAGCCAAGCTAATTTTTTAGCCCGCTCTTGCTTAGGAATAGTTTCAATCACTTGACCAAAAAGCCTAACCTCATTTTCATGAGCTAAAAGACCAGCAAGCGCCTTAAGCAGAGTAGTTTTACCTGCCCCATTAGCGCCAATAATACTAGTCCATTGCCCTTGTGGCACGGTGAGATTGATCTGGTGCAGAATTATTTTGCGCCCTAAGATCGCCTGCATTTGCTTGGTTGAAATTGCCGGCAATAAATTTAAATGTATAAGGTCGTCACTCATTTCAGATGAACCCATTTGAATCTTCTTTATGATGCATTAACCATAGCAGATAAGTACCACCTAGAATCGCAGTGAGAACTCCCACTGGCAGTTCTTGGGGAGAGATTAAAGACCTAGCTAATATATCTGCTGCCAACAACAACACACCACCGGTAGCCGCAGAGTAAATGAGTAGTACGCGGTGATTGGCTTTAATCATAGATCGTACTAAATGGGGTGCTGCTAAACCAACAAAGGCAATTAAGCCAGTTTGACTAACTGCTGTTCCGGTAGTAAGGGCTAATATAAAAATAAAAATAAATCTTGCCAGCTTAATATGCAAGCCCAAGCTCGCCGCAGTCAATTCTCCCAAAATCATTCCATCAAGTGTTTTGGCGAAGATCCAAGACCCTAAACTGCTAATTAACAAAATAACCAACATAAAAACACACGACGACCAACCAGCAAAGCTGGTAGTTCCCAGCATAAAAGCTTGCATGGTTTGCAATACTTCTGGGTTTAATACCGCAATAGCTGAACTTAGGGCACCAAGAATGACCCCCACAATAACTCCTGCCAATAGCAACCTAAAGGTGTGCTGAAATCCTTTGGCTAATACTATAGTAGCTGCTACACCAAGGAGTGCCCCCATAAATGCTGCCCCAGTGATACCAATCTGCATTAACCAAGATGCCGATATAGGATTGGCATTAAAAATGACCAAAATTAATGCGACCCCTAGTGTTCCTCCTGAGGCACTTCCTAATAGGTAGGGATCTGCTAATGGGTTACGAAATAAGCCCTGTGCAATTGCCCCAGCCAAGCCAAGCAAAGCACCAGTTAGCCATGCTATTAACGTTCTTGGTAGGCGGATTTCCCAAATAATTTGTGCTGAAGTGGGATTATTAAAAGCGTCTAGAAAACTATTAAGCCCTGTACTACCAACACTTAATCCAACAATAAAAAGAGTCAGACTCATTATTAGCAGAACCCATGCGTAGCGCCGAATTGCTATTTGCAGATGGGAAACTAATTTCATTGGGGATACATCTTT
The DNA here is from genome assembly GCA_903944725.1 of uncultured beta proteobacterium. Classification (GTDB taxonomy): domain Bacteria; phylum Pseudomonadota; class Gammaproteobacteria; order Burkholderiales; family Burkholderiaceae; genus Polynucleobacter; species Polynucleobacter hahnii. Next base: position 2,969 of record CAJASX010000072.1, on the reverse strand, counting down.
TTAAGACAGTTGGCCATAATGTTTGCGGCTTCTGGAATTCTTGGTCCAGGGCGTGACAAGATATTATTTTCCGGCGGCGTGAAGACGCAGATACGTCGATTAATTACAGCATTTATTTTGTGCCAACCAGGACGCTTTTCAATGTCTTTGCTAGAGCTGTCAGCAAGCATGATGACCTGAGGATTAGCATTAACAATAAACTCAGGATTTAATTTCGGAAATGAGCCTAAGGTACCAGGGATAATATTGCTCACTTGTAGGCGACTTAATGTTTCACCAATAAAAGATGTTTGACCTGCACCATAAGGTGAGTTACTAACCTCGTAGTAGACTCGCAAACCTTTAGTTTCGACAGGCAAGCCATTGGCGGTTAAGTTAATTTGCTTAAGTATATTTTGCCAGACTAACTCACCCTCTGCCGTTTTTAATCCTAGTAGCATGGCTAATTGTAGGATTGTCTTTTCGATCCCGAAATAATTATCCACGTTAAATACCAGTACTTTTATACCGACAGCTTTTAAGCGTTCGCTTATTCTGGCAGACCTTGTAGTTAACACCACATCCGGTTTTAATGCCACGATAGCTTCAATGTTTGGATCAAGACCGCCACCTAGCTTGGGGAGTTTATTAACACGAGTGGGCCAATCGGAGTAGCGATCAACCCCCACTAGTTTTTCGCAAGAACCTAAAATGCATACCGTTTCGGTTAATGAGGGCAATAACGAGATGATGCGCTGCGGAGGGGTAGTAAATATGACTACTGCACCTTGATCATCACGAATTTCAAAAGCGAATAAAGACCTTTGGCTTAAATAGAGTAATAGCATTAGGAAAAATATTTTTTTCATCTTTAGTTTTAAGCTAGCAGTCATTTTTTAAGGGGTGTAACGTACCCCAGCAAAAATATTGGAACCAGGGGTCAGATAGCCATAGGCAAGCTGATATTGGCTATTTAAGGCATTATTCCAACGGGCAAATAAAGACCACTTCGGCTGAATTTCATAACTCGCATATAAGTCTAATAAGGCGTACGAATTCATCGTAACGGTATTTTGTGCATTGCCGTAGCGTTGACCGGCAACTGTTAGGTTGCTTCCGAAATTTAATTTTCTAGATCGATACTCCGCCCCTAAGTTGGCAAGCTGTTTGGCCCGGTTGGCCAGCGCAAGTCCTGTATTTTGATCTACGGCATTGAGTAAGTCTAGAGAACCCTTTAAATACCAGCGATCTAATTGAGTATTAGCGCCCAATGATGCGCCAGTAATGTTGACTGAGGCAAAATTAGTGGGGCAATAACCGCTGGCTTGGGTAGTACAAGGCAGGGCCTGAATTAAATTTTGCACCTTGTTTTGATAGCCGACTAGGTGAATTTCATAATTTCCAGGTTCGTAATGTAAGCCCACCTCGGCGTTGCGATTGGTTTCGGGTTGCACGTTAGGAGTGCCATAACCAGGATAGTAGAGGTCATTAAAAGTTGGCGCTCTAAAGCCTGTGCCGTAGTTCACATTAGCTCGTAAACCTTTACTCAAGAAATACCCATAAGCTCCACTATAAGTAAAGATGGGGCCATACCCCGTAATCGTGTCATTACGCGCAGCAACTGTGGCTAGATTATTGCCCCGCTTCATTTGATAAGAGCCTGCAGCTGAATTGGTAGTGCGCGAAGCATTAATGTTCGTAGTATTGGCATATTGCACTAGGCGCTCGACCATTAACTGCAAATTATCGGAGCCAACTTTGATATCGTTTTTCCACAAAAAATCATTTTGTGGACTGCTAATACTATCATTGCTATTGGTAGTTAAATTCTGCCCAAAATTAGAAGTATTTGAAAGTTGAATAAAGCTCTGCCAATTTTCAGTAATTTGATTTTTAGAAAATACCGTAGCAATCGATAAATTATTTACTTGCGAACTAACTTCGGGTATTGATGCGTCATAGTCGTAACCGGGATATTGGTAGTTTGTTCTGCTAGCTAGCACTTTAACGCCGAATTCTTGGCCTTTTTGCCACTCGTGCGAAACTTGTCCTGTGACACCTAGTCGCGTATAGCCTGTGCGAGTAGTGGGGTAACCTGGGGCACAATAATTTTTTGTTGCGTTTGCTGCGCTACAGGGGTTAGTGGACGCCACAGTATTAAAGCCCATTGAGTTTTCTTGGCTTAGCCCAAGATTGTATCGAGTTGGTTTATCTTCACTTACCGAACCAGATACTGAAGCTGTATTGATGGTAGTACCATAAGTACCATAACCACTTGAAGCGCTAAATTGTGCTGGGCCATCCCCGCGTTTAGTAAAAATTTGGATAACACCGCCAAGTGCATCTTGACCGTAGAAAGTACTTTGAGGTCCAAAGATAATTTCAATATGGTCAATTAATTGAATAGGAATTGCACTCCAAACTGCGCCACCTAAGGTTGATGATTCTGTGCGCACACCATCAATTAAAACCAGACTTTGATTATTGCTTGTGCCGCGTAAATAGACACTAGCGGCACTTCCGGGGCCACCGTAAGTAGTAATTTGCACGCCACGTTGCTGTTGCAAAAGTTCAGGCACACTCATTTGGCCGGCTTGGGCAATTTCTTCGGGCCCAATGTAAACATAGTCGGCCAAGACATCAGCACCCTTAGTGGGTATGCGCGTGGCGGTGACGATTAGTGGTTTAGTTGAATTCAGTGAGTTGATAACCGACACCGAACCATCTGCTGAAGTTTGACTTTGGGGTTGATTTTGAGCTTGAGCTTGACCAATCGAGATCATGCCGATAATACATAGTATTGCAAATAAGATGAAACGAAGAAATAGATTACTCTTGCCTAATGAAGAAGCAATAAAAGAAAAATGCTGCATGGTAAAAATCCCGCACTAAGAACACTAAGCCAACTTCCCCGTTAGCCGAGTCGAACAGAATTTTAGGTCGAGAAATAGCACGTCAATGGAGCAAGGCGAAAAGCAGTTAAAGATACT
>CAJASX010000071.1 GCA_903944725.1 uncultured beta proteobacterium | reverse complement strand
TTTATAGTGCGCGGCGTGCACGCTTAGCTGAGTTAATGCGTCAGCAAACGGGAGGGGGTCTAGTCATAATTGCAACCGCCCCAGCGGCCTATCGCAATCGTGATAGCGACTATCCCTACCGTCATGACAGTGATTTTTTCTATCTCACGGGTTTTGAAGAGCCTGATGCAACTCTTGCCCTCAATGTGAGTAACTCACAGATTGAATCACACCTATTTCTCCGGCCGAAAGACCTAGAGCGAGAAATTTGGGATGGGTGGCGTTTAGGGCCAGAGGCTGCACCCGAAATGCTCGGCATTAATTTTGCTCATGCCAATCAAACGCTTGATAGCAAATTGCCAGAGCTATTGGCTAATCAAACTGCCATATATACCCGTTTTGCAAATAGTGCTGAAAGTGATCGTCGTGTTCGCCATTGGGTTGATCAAGTTCGAAAACAGTCGCGAGCAGGCATCAATCCGCCCTCACAGTTACATGACATTGAAGCCCTAGTGCATGAAATGCGTCTGATTAAAAGCGCAGAGGAAATTGCCACCATGCGCCAAGCAGCGGCAATTTCTGCACGTGCCCACTTGCGGGCGATGCAAAAATGCCGCCCTGGTTTGCACGAATACCAAATTGAGGCAGAGTTATTGCATGAATTTCGCCATAGTGGCGCACAAAGCGTAGCCTATAACAGTATTGTGGCAACAGGAGCAAATGCCTGCATCTTGCATTACCGCGCAGGCGCTACTGAATTAAGAGCAGGCGAGCTCTGTTTAATTGATGCGGGGTGTGAATTAGATGGTTATGCTTCCGACATCACCCGTACCTTTCCGGTAAATGGAATTTTTTCTGGACCGCAAAGGGCCTTATATGACATTACTGAGGCAGCCCAAGCGGCGGCAATTGCTGCTACTAAAGTTGGCAATACTTTTATTCAACCACACGAAGCAGCTTTACGCGTCTTAACCCAAGGCTTAATTGACGAAAAACTAATCGCATTAAGCGAAGTGGGATCACTTGACAATGCCCTTGAGCTTGCTGCCTATCGACCTTTTTATATGCACCGAACAAGCCATTGGCTGGGTATGGATGTTCATGATGTTGGTTCTTATCGAGAACCTAGTGCAGACTTAGTACTAAACAATCAAGATAAACCCTGGCGCAAGCTGCAAGCAGGAATGGTCATTACCGTTGAGCCTGGTTTATATATTCGTCCAGCTGTCACCATTCCTGAAGCGTTTTGGAATATCGGTATTCGGATTGAAGATGATGTTGTCATTACAACACAGGGTTGCGAGCTGATTTCTCGCGGCGTACCAGTACTCGCAAACGAAATCGAAAATCTCATGCGCGAGTCAAAGTGAATTTAAGTGCAAATAATCTAAGATGTGATGTGCTTATTCAAGGTGGTGGGCCAGTTGGTCTGGCCTGTGCTGCTTGGTGCCTACAACAATTACCAACTTTAAAATTAGTATTGCTTGATCGTAATCCGAGTGCTGATGAGGCACTAAGCAATGGCAATATATGCAGTGATACCCGCGGCATTGCGCTTTCGCACGGTAGTAAATTATTGCTCGATACGATTCAAGCATGGCCACCTAATTGTCCTGAAATTCATCGAGTACACGTATCGCAAGCGGGTCGCTTTGGTCGCGCCATCATGACGCGTGAAGAATTAAAGCAAGATGCACTTGGACATATTGCTCGCTATCGTGACATACACCTTACATTACGCCAAGCATTGCGAAAACTACAACCAGCCAGCCCGCACTTTTCTTGGGTACACAGCAATGAAAATCCCGACTTAGTAAATCAAATCGGGGCGGAAGATGGCGCTTGTATTGTGCATGCGGAAGGGGGGCTATTTAATCACCAAGAATGGGTTGAGGCCGGACACAATTACCATCAAACTGCCCTCGTTGGCTTAGTTGAAGTAGATCAGCCGCAAGCCCATCAAGCATGGGAGCGCTTTACTCCTGAAGGCCCACTGGCCTTGCTTCCAAGTCATGCGGGCGAGCATTTCTTAAATTTAGTATGGTGCAGTACCCCTAGCACTGCGCAACAACGTCTTGAACTCGATGAACCTGAATTTTTAGCTGCCTTACAACAGCAATTCGGAAATCGCTTAGGCCGCTTTATTAGTGTGCGCGAGCGCAGGCTTTATGAGCTTGGCTTAAATTACCGCAAGGAAGTTGTTCTAGGTAATGAAGTCTGGATTGGCAATGCCGCACAAACTCTACATCCTGTTGCTGGCCAAGGCCTTAATTTAGGTTTACGCGATGCTTACTTATTAGCAGAAAAATTAGCCTGGATTTTTGCCCGCCCAGTACCAGCTAACCGAACTAATTCGATTCATAGTGCATTACTCGAGTATGCCCTTACACGTAATGCCGACCGTAAAGCAACGATTGGAATTACTGATTTTTTAGCACGTATTTTTACCTCAAACTTTTTACCGGTAGTTTTTACCCGCGGTTTAGCATTGTCTGCTTTGCAATGGTTGCCGCCTTTAAAAACCAGCCTTGCAAGACAAATGATGTTTGGCCGACGCTAAGACTATGCACGCAGTAGCTCAATTTAACTGCTTAAAATTTAAGCAGTTAACCACCACACTATGCTAAAGTGTCATCCTACCCACTGCAACGTACCTAAGCCAAGCTATGAAAATTGGATCCTACGAATTAAGCAATCGACTATTTGTTGCTCCGATGGCAGGGGTAACCGATCGCCCGTTTAGGCAACTGTGCAAAAAACTAGGTGCAGGCTATGCGGTATCAGAAATGATTGCCTCCAATGCACTGCTATGGAAAAGTGAAAAAACCCAACGGCGGGCGAATCATGTAGGTGAATTTGCACCTATTGCTGTTCAAATTGCTGGCGCTGACCCAGTCACGATGGCAGCGGCAGCCCGTATTAATGTTGATCAAGGCGCACAAATTATTGATATCAATATGGGCTGCCCAGCCAAAAAAGTTTGTAATGTAGCGGCTGGTTCGGCCCTAATGAAAAATGAAATTCTAGTTGGAAAAATACTTGATGCTGTTATTCAAGCAGTTGGTGTTGGTCCTGATGCCGTGCCAGTTAGTTTAAAAATTCGCACTGGCTGGGATCGTGATCACAAAAATGCTGTGGCGATTGCGCGCATTGCTGAATCTGCCGGTATTAGTATCTTAACTATTCATGGACGAACTCGGGCCGATCTCTTTCATGGAGCTGCAGAATATGAGCAAATTACTGCTGTTAAAAATCAAGTTTCCATACCAGTCGTTGCTAATGGCGACATTGATAGCCCAAAAAAAGCCCGAGCTGTTTTAGAGCAAACTAAAGCTGATGCAATTATGATTGGACGCGCGGCTCAAGGGAGGCCCTGGATCTTTCGTGAAATTCAGCATTATCTGAATACTGGCGCGATATTAGCGTCGCCAGAAACTCATGAAATCCAACAGATCATGAATGATCATTTGCTTGATCATTATGCTTTTTATGGTGAATATACTGGCTTACGTACTGCGCGCAAACACATTGGCTGGTATTGCAAAGGTTTGCGTAACTCGCACACTTTTCGGCAACGGATGAATACCGCTGACGATTGCCGTACTCAATTAGCAATGGTCAATGATTTTTTTGCGGAAATGCAAGTGCACTCTAATCGTTTATTATTTCTTGAGGCTGCTTAATATTTTTAACTATGTCCAATAAAAATCCAATTTCTGCCTGCATTCAGACGCAGCTACAAATTTATCTAGATGACCTTAAGGGTGCAGCACCGAGCGATGTCTATGAAATGGTACTTAATGTTGTTGAAAAACCCATGCTTGAAATTGTCATGCGCCATGCGAATCAAAATCAATCACTAGCAGCACACTATCTTGGCCTTAATCGCAATACCCTGCATAAAAAATTACGGCAATACAATTTAATTAAATAATCTGATCAACCCTATTCATCATGATTCAAACTGCACTACTTTCAGTCTCTGATAAAACGGGCATTCTGCCTTTAGCTCAAGCCCTGCATGAGCTAGGTATCAAATTAATTTCAACAGGGGGTACTGCTAAATTATTGGCTGATAACAACTTGCCCGTGCTTGAAGTTTCTTCTTTAACGCAGTTTCCTGAAATGCTCGATGGTCGGGTTAAAACCCTGCACCCCATGGTACATGGGGGGTTGCTAGCAAGGCGCGCTTCTACCGAGCATATGGCAGCACTTAAAGAGCATGGTATTCAAACGATTGATCTTTTAGTGATTAATTTATATCCGTTTAATGCTACAGTCGCACAAGAAACTTGTAATTTTTCTGATGCAATTGAAAATATTGATATTGGCGGCCCTGCGATGTTACGCGCTGCAGCTAAAAATCATCACGATGTGACAGTATTAATTTCTCCAGAAGATTATGATGGTGTATTAACTGAAATGCGTCAACAGCACAACGTAGTTTCTTATACTACTAATTTACGCTTAGCCAAAAAAGTTTTTGCTCATACGGCTCAGTATGATGGGGCGATTGCTAACTACTTATCTTCTTTAGACGATCGCTTAGATCATCAGCAACGTTCGCTCTTTCCTAATACCTTGCATTTAGCCTTTGAAAAAGTGCAAGAGATGCGTTATGGCGAAAACCCCCATCAAGCTGCTGCCTTCTATCGCGATATCAATCCAATTCCTGGTGCTTTAGTAAATTATCAGCAAATACAAGGTAAGGCCTTGTCTTATAACAATATTGCTGATGCTGATGCCGCTTGGGAATGTGTCAAAAGTTTTCTACCAGTAGAAAACTCCTTGGGCGCAAACCCGATTGCTTGTGTAATTGTTAAACATGCGAACCCGTGTGGAGTTGCGCTCGGCTCAAGTACGCTTGAGGCATATCAAAAGGCTTGGCAAACTGATCCAAGTTCGGCATTTGGCGGCATCATCGCACTGAACACTATTTGTGATGGCGCCGTTGCTGAAGCAATTGCTAAGCAATTTGTTGAAGTGTTAATTGCTCCAAGCTTTACTGCTGAAGCTAAAGCTTTCTTTGCTAGCAAAGAAAATGTTCGTTTACTAGAGATTTCCCTAGCATATGCTACCAATCGCTATGATTTCAAACGGGTTGGGGGCGGTCTTTTGGTTCAAACCTCTGATACGAAAAATTGTTTACCCACTGAATTTAAGGTGGTTACACGACGCCAACCTAACTCGCAAGAATTAAAAGACCTACTTTTTGCTTGGCGTATTGCGAAATTTGTCAAGTCGAATGCCATTGTGTATTGTGGGAATGGGATGACTTTAGGCATCGGTGCCGGTCAAATGAGTCGGGTTGATTCAGCACGTATTGCCAAAATTAAAGCAGAGCATGCAGGTTTAAGTCTAGTGGGCTCAGTAGTGGCTAGCGATGCTTTTTTTCCTTTCCGTGATGGTCTTGATGTGGTGGTAGCAGCGGGCGCCACTAGTGTCATTCAACCAGGCGGCAGCATGCGCGATGATGAAATTATTGCCGCTGCGAATGAAACGGATATTGCCATGGTCTTTACTGGCGTTCGCCATTTCCGTCACTAAGTCGATGCGTTGGATCGGAATCGACCCAGGCTTACGTACTACTGGGTTTGGCATTATTGATGTGGATGGGCAACAATTGCGCTATGTAGCATCGGGCACAATTCAAAGTGGTGACTCTAGTAAAGGCTTGCCCGAACGGCTCGGTACTCTCTATGTAGGAATCAAAGAAGTTTTAGAGCAATATCAGCCAGATGCAGCAGCAATTGAAGAGGTATTTTTAAATGTAAACCCGCGCTCGACCTTAATGTTAGGACAAGCACGGGGTGCAGTGATTGCTGCCTTAGTGTCGGCACAACTACCTGTGGCTGAATACAGCGCCTTACGAGTGAAGCAAGCGATTGTAGGCACTGGTCGCGCTGCAAAAACCCAAATGCAAGACATGATTAAACGTTTATTACGCCTTAATCGTGCGCCTGGAACTGATGCATCGGACGCCTTAGGGGTAGCGATTTGTGCTGCCCATCACTTCAAAGGATAATAGTCTCATATGATTGGTCGGATTCACGGAACTCTTATTGCGATTCACCCTCCTCGGCTATTGGTTGACTGCCAAGGTGTGGGCTATGAAATTGATGTGCCGATGAGCACGCTTTATGGCCTACCAAAACTCAATCAAATGGTGACCTTATTAACGCACTTTCAGGTGCGCGAAGATGCGCAACAATTATTTGGTTTTGCCACTGAAAACGAGCGCATGGCCTTTCGGGCTTTAATTAAAATTAGCGGAGTCGGTTCACGTACTGCCCTAGCCCTGCTTTCTGGCATGAACGTGAACGAGTTAGTACTTGCCATTGCTGCTCAAGAAACGATTCGCTTAACCCAGGTGCCCGGTATTGGCAAAAAAACTGCAGAGCGCCTGCTGCTTGAATTAAAAGGGAAATTAGGGCCTGATTTGGGCATCGGTGTCGATGGTGCTGGCAGCTCTTCAATTACCCTAGCCAATAATGAAGTACTGCAGGCTCTCCTCTCCTTAGGCTATTCCGAAAAAGAGGCTCTCTTTGCTCTTAAACAAATACCGCCCGATACCTCGGTTTCTGAAGGCATTCGCTTAGGCCTAAAGTCGCTTTCTAAAATTTAATTTCTCGCAAACGAATACACTGCTAGCATGGCAATTCATACTGATGACTTAAGTGCAGTACCTGATGATGGTGCAGCAGAGCGTATTGTCAGCGCAGCTGGTAATTCTGAGGCCCTATTTGAACGGGCTCTTCGCCCTAAACAACTTGATGAATATGTCGGCCAAACTAAAGCCCGCGAACAACTCGAAATTTTTATTACTGCTACCCGCGCTCGTCAAGAAGCACTCGATCATGTTTTACTCTTTGGACCACCTGGGCTTGGGAAAACAACCTTAGCGCATATTATTGCCCGCGAACTAGGAGTCAATTTACGCCAGACTAGTGGGCCAGTACTTGATCGGCCGGGCGACCTAGCCGCTTTATTAACTAATCTCGAAACTAATGATGTCTTATTTATTGATGAGATTCACCGCCTTTCGCCGATTGTTGAAGAAATTTTGTATCCAGCCTTAGAGGATTACACGCTTGATATTATGATTGGTGAAGGGCCTGCAGCGCGCAGTGTGAAATTAGAGTTAAAGCCCTTCACCTTAATTGGCGCTACGACACGCGCAGGCATGCTTACCAACCCCTTACGCGATCGCTTTGGTATTGTGGCGCGACTCGAGTTCTATACCACCGAAGAGTTAACCCGCATTATTGAGCGCTCGGCCAATTTACTGAAAGCGAAAATTGATCCAGCGGGCTCGGTTGAAATTGCTCAGCGGGCTCGTGGTACGCCGCGGGTAGCAAACCGTCTGTTACGCAGGGTACGAGATTTTGCCGAAGTCAAAGGTAGTGGAGTTATTACTAAAGCAATCGCTGATGCTGCCCTGCTCATGTTAGATGTTGATCCTAGCGGCTTTGATGTAATGGATCGCAAACTATTAGAAGCCGTTTTATATAAATTTGATGGTGGCCCAGTAGGTATCGATAATTTGGCGGCAGCTATTGGCGAGGAGCGCGATACGATCGAAGACGTTTTAGAGCCTTACTTAATTCAACAAGGTTATTTGCAGCGCACCTCGCGTGGCCGCATTGCAACGCGTTTAGCTTACGAACACTTTGGCCTAACCCCGCCCAATAATTCAGCTAATCTTGATTTGCTAAACTAGTTATTTAGTTAGTGTTACCTTAGCAAAACGGCGCTTACCAAGCTGCACAATATAATTTCCAGCATCAAGTTTTATCGTTTTATCACTTATCACTACACCATCAATCTTCACGCCGTTTTGCTCAATATTGCGATTTGCTTCGGTGGTCGATGGCGCTAAACCAGCCATTTTTAATAGGGCTGCGAGACCCAAGGGGGCGCCCTCGAGCCTTACCTCGGGTATATCGTCTGGTACCCCTCCCTTAGCTCGATGATTAAAATCGTCGAGGGCTTTATCAGCTTCTTGGCTTGAATGAAAACGACTCACTATTTCTTGTGCGAGTAGCACTTTACAGTCGCGGGGGTTACGACCAGCAGCAACTTCTTGTTTCATTAAATCGATTTCAGCAATAGGGCGAAACGATAAGAGCAAATAGTAATCCCACATTAACTCGTCTGAAATACTCATGAGCTTACCAAACATTTCGTTGGCTGGCTCGCTAATACCGACATAGTTATTTTTAGACTTGCTCATTTTTTCAACGCCATCAAGTCCAACCAGCAACGGCATGGTTAAGATGCACTGGGGTTCTTGGCCATACTCACGTTGTAATTCACGTCCTACCAGTAAATTAAATTTTTGATCAGTTCCCCCTATCTCTAAATCACTCTTTAAGGCAACTGAATCGTAGCCTTGCATTAAAGGATATAAAAATTCGTGAACCGAAATTGGCGTGCCACTCTTATAGCGTTTCGTAAAATCATCGCGCTCGAGCATGCGCGCCACAGTATATTTTGCAGCCAACTGAATCATGCCTCGTGCGCCGAGTGGGTCACACCACTCGCTGTTGTAACGCACCTCAGTTTTATTGGGATCCAACACCATACTAGCTTGTTTGTAATAGGTTTTTGCATTTTCAGCTATGGCTTCGACTGTTAATGGTGGTCGAGTTGAATTTCGCCCCGAAGGATCACCAATCGTACTAGTGAAATCACCAATCAAGAAAATAACGGTATGCCCCAAATCTTGCAATTGCCGCAGCTTATTTAATACCACTGTATGCCCTAAATGAATATCTGGGGCAGTGGGGTCAAGTCCCAATTTAATCCGTAATGGCTGCTCAATTGCTTGGCTACGCGCTAACTTAGTCAGCCAATCGGCCTCAACTAATAGCTCGTCGCAGCCGCGTTTGGTCACTTCTAGCGCGGTAAATACAGCTGGGGTCAAAGGGAAGTTGTTTTGCTGGTTTTTAGCCGTCATACTGAATTAAATGAACACGTGAGGTAAGTTACCGTTTCATTGTCTAAAATGAATAAATACAATTGTCGCACCTCTTAGAAAGAGGCCTAAAAACGATGCATTTCAGGAGTTAGCCATAGCCACACCAGCGGCCTTTTATCTAGGTATTATGTCGGGCACCAGCTTAGATGGTATTGACGCCGTTTTGGCAAAAATTACCGAGGATGGCCAAGCACAGCCGCTTGATGGTGTGACTGCACCTTTTGCCCCCGCTCTTCGTGAAATGCTATTTCAACTACAAAGTACTGGTGTCAATGAAATCCATCGTGAACATTTAGCTGCGAATGATTTGGCTATGGCTTATGCTCAAGTGGTAGAAACTTTGCTTGCTAAAGCACGGTTGCAAGCAAGCGATATTACTGCGATAGGGGCGCATGGCCAAACCATTCGTCATCAACCAAATCTACCAAGTGGTCATGCTTTTTCGCACCAAACCCTGAATGCGGCATTATTGGCAGAAAAAACGGGGATTGCTGTGGTTGCTGATTTTCGCCAACGCGATTTAGCTGCTGGCGGCCAGGGGGCACCTTTAGTGCCAGCTTTTCATGCGCAGCAATTTAGCTCGCCTAACGAAAATCGAGCAGTACTCAATCTCGGTGGTATTGCTAATTTAACCCTCTTGCCAAAAGCAGCTTGGCCCATTTTTGGTTTTGATACTGGGCCCAGCAACCTTTTGCTTGATAGCTGGATACAAACTAATTTAGGCAAACCCTTTGATGAAGACGGATCATGGGGGGCAAGCGGTAATTGTGATGCTGAATTACTTCGAGCGATGCTATGCGATTCTTATTTTCAAAAAATGCCGCCCAAAAGTACGGGAAGAGATTACTTTAATTTATCTTGGCTAGAACACCAACTGGTTAACTGTAAGCTTAAACCCGTAGATATTCAAGCGACCTTAATGGCGCTGACCTGCCTCTCTGTATGCAATGCACTAAAGCAATATTTACCCGACGTAGAGCGTCTCATTATTTGTGGTGGTGGCGCAAATAACACCGCCTTAATTTCTTTACTACGCACAAAAGCAATTGATATGATGGGGTATCAGTTGGCTGTAGATTTAAGTTCTGCCCATGGAGTTCGGCCGCAATGGGTCGAGGGCCTAGCGTTTGCTTGGCTAGCATGGGCTCATATAAATAAACGGCCAGCTAATGTGCCGGCCGTAACTGGTGCTGCAGGACCCCGTATCTTAGGAGCTTACTACCCTAACTAAATTGTAAATATATTAGGCCGAGAATGAAGATCCACAACCACAGGTAGTCGTTGCATTGGGATTTTTAATCACAAACTGTGAGCCATTGATATCTTCTTTGTAATCAATTTCGGCACCCACCAAATATTGAAAGCTCATTGAATCTACCAATAAGGTCACACCATTTTTTTCAAATTGGGTGTCGTCTTCATTAACTGCATCATCAAAGGTAAAGCCGTATTGAAAACCAGAGCAGCCGCCACCCTGCACAAATACACGTAACTTGAGTTCATTATTACCTTCTTCAGCAATCAGATCAGCTACCTTAGCTGCTGCGCTATCGGTAAAAATAAGTGGGGTTGGTGGCTCGGATGAATCAATGGTGGTACTTGCAATGGTGGCAACAGCCGCGGCACTAGCTACAGTGGCGTCAAGAGCGGCAGCAGTTGTAACAGATGGTTGTGTCATGGCATTACTCCTAAGTCAAAAGACAATAGCTTATTTTAGGCTTTAAATCCCAAGTTTGCACAAAGGTTACTAATAAGCAAGCCCCTTGCAAAAGCGATTTAAAGTGCTGCGAACCAATAATAGCCCCTTATGGTAACAGGGCAATTTGCTCTAAACCCATTGTTTCAGGTAAGCCAAACATTAAATTGAGACATTGCACGCCTTGCCCTGAAGCGCCTTTAACTAAGTTGTCTTCAACCACCAAAATCACCAAAGTGTCACCATTTGCTGGTCGATGAAGCGCGATTCTGATGTTATTACTTCCCCTTACAGACCGGGTTTCAGGATGGCTACCCGCAGGCATGACATCGACAAAGGGTTCGTCACGATAATAATTTTCGTAGAGCTGCTGATAATCTTGGGCCATACCGCATGCTGTTAAACGCGCATAAATAGTCGCATGAATACCCCGAATCATGGGTGTTAAATGGGGCACAAAAGTAAGGGCAATGTGCTCATGACCCGCAATCGCTTTCAAGCCTTGGGTAATTTCTGGTAAATGGCGATGGCCTTTTACTGCATAAGCCTTGAAATTATCGCTAGCTTCGGCGAGCAAAGTGCCAATTTCTGCCTTTCTACCAGCGCCAGAAGTGCCCGATTTGGCATCGGCAATGATATGTTCGCTATCGACTAAAGCGCCTGCTTGATTATTGCTTGGCGCTAACAAGGGCGCTAAACCTAATTGCACTGCAGTTGGATAACACCCTGCTAGGCCAATGACTCGTGCTTGTTGAATTGCCGCCCGATTGATTTCAGGTAAGCCATATACAGCTTCGGCCAATATTTCTGGGCAGGCATGCGCCATACCATACCATTGCTCGAATTCAGCTGGATCCTTTAAGCGAAAATCGGCGGCCAAATCTAAAATCTTTACATCGGCGGCTAATAATGCTTTTGCTTGAGACATTGCAACACCATGGGGTGTAGCAAAAAATACCGCATCACAATGGTTTAAATTTGCTGCTTCGGGAGTGACAAATTTTAAGTCAAGTTTTCCACGCAAAGAGGGAAACATCTCTGCAACCAGCATGCCGGCTTCGCTACGCGAAGTAATTGCTTCGATTTGAACCTGAGGATGCTGTGCCAATAGCCGCAATAACTCCACACCGGTATACCCTGTTCCGCCCACAATGCCAACCTTAATCATGACCTTCTCCTTATTGCCTCACTCTATATGCATATTGTAAAAACAAAAAGGGCCGCTTGCGCGACCCTTTCGAAAACAGTTTGAACGAAATTAACGCTTACTAAACTGTTTACGGCGACGCGCGCCATGCAAACCAACCTTCTTACGCTCTACTTCGCGCGCATCACGTGTGACTAAACCAGCCTTTGATAAGGTGGGTTTTAAAGCATTATCGTAATCGATCAAAGCCCGTGTAACGCCATGGCGCACTGCACCAGCTTGGCCTGTTTCACCACCGCCATGTACATTGACTTTAATATCAAAAGTGGTGAGATGACTAGTGAGGGCCAATGGTTGACGAGCAATCATACGTGAGGTTTCACGCGCAAAATAAGCGTCGATAGGCTTGCCATTAACAATGATGTCGCCCTTGCCTGATTTAATAAATACTCGAGCAACTGAGCTCTTGCGACGTCCAGTACCGTAATTCCAATTTCCGTAATTTATTGACATATGGGGTCCTTAGATCTCTAGCGCTTTAGGCTGTTGAGCCGTATGCGGATGGTTTGAATCGCCGTACACTTTCAATTTCTTGATCATGGCGTAACCGAGTGGGCCCTTAGGCAACATACCTTTAACTGCTTTTTCTAATGCGCGACCTGGAAACCGCTCTTGCATTTTGTCAAAGTTAGTCGAGCTAATACCACCTGGGTATCCGCTGTGACGGTAATAAATTTTGTTTAAGCCTTTAGTACCAGTAACGCGTAGCTTGGCTGAGTTAATGACGACGATAAAATCGCCCGTATCAACGTGGGGGGTAAATTCGGGTTTGTGCTTGCCGCGTAGACGGAGTGCCACTTCACTGGCGACACGACCGAGGATTTTATCCGTAGCGTCAATCACGAACCAATCACGCTTTACCTCAGCGGGTTTTGCGGAAAAAGTTTTCATGATTTTCTTAAATTGTTATAGCCATAAATACCCCAACTAAACTACATTCACCTTGGCCCTGCTTATGTTTGCAGGCTCGCAGTTTTTATGCACCCTAACTGGCAAAACCATTACCGCTGGCTAGATCGGTAATTTAGTAAAGCCTTGAATTCTAACCTAAAAAAAGGCCCAGGACTAGGTCCTGGGCTGAAATCCACCTTTGTTTGGGTGGAGGAGACACTGGGTGTAACGGTAATTCCCTTTTGATTACAAGGAAAAACTGAACAATGAAATCATTCTATCTGGCGATTTGGTGCAATGCAAGAATTATTTGGGTTTACCCTAGTCTTATATAAGAAGGTAAATTCATTATTTTTTAGTAAAATGCTAAGTTATTGTTTTAATTGATTTTTTTATAAAGTGAATACATACTAACTTATTTATAAGGCGAGAAGTGCAGAGTCAATCGATAAGCCGGATTCTGTCGCCTAGACTTTCATCTAGGGGCAATCATTCCTCTAGGCCGGCAGTTACCTGACGGCTCAAGCTCCCTACCCGCAGACTCAGCGGGACGCCTCATCATCTGCTTACTTGGGATTGCTCCAGGTGGAGGTTACCGCGTTTCACCGTAACTAAATACGCTCGTCTCTGTGGCCCTATTCCGCACGTCGCCGTGGATGGCTGTTAGCCAACACCTTTCCCTATGGAGTCCGGACTTTCCTCCCCCTCTTTAAAAGAGGCGGCGATTGCCTAATTGACTCTGCGCTTGAAGTCTAACGCAGTCGCCAGAGTTTAGTTTAAAAATAAGATTGAAAATTCAGTTTGGAACGCATAACAGATCCTACGCGAGCGACCATGCTATGGTTTCACCTGCCCGCAGTGGCACGATGGTGGAATCACCTAAAGGCAGTTCAGTTGGCACTAATTGAGCTTGCTTTTGCAAGTGAATGATTTCAGTGTTTCTAGGCAAGCCGTAGAAATCGGCGCCATAAAAACTGGCAAATGCTTCAAGCCGATCAAGTCGCCCAACCGATTCAAAGGCTTCGGCATATAAACCCAGCGCATTAAAAGCACTAAAACATCCGGCACAACCGCAAGCATTTTCTTTTAAGCCCTTTGGATGGGGAGCGCTATCAGTACCTAAAAAGAAACGGCCATTACCACTAGTAGCCACCTCAAGTAATGCTAAGCGATGTTCCTCACGTTTTAAAACTGGCAAACAATAATAATGGGGACGAATTCCACCAGAAAAAATAGCATTGCGATTCATTAGTAAATGTTGTGGGGTAATGGTGGCGCCCAAGGTGTTTTTATTTGCAGTATGCGCATCGCGCACATATTGCGCAGCTTGCAAAGTGGTAATGTGCTCGAAAATAATGCGCAATTCGGGGAAATCACGCCGCAATGGCTCAAGAACGCGGTCAATAAAAACTGCTTCACGATCAAACACGTCAACGGTTGGGTCGGTTGTTTCACCATGAATTAATAAAGGCAAATTGGCTTTTTGCATCGCCTCAAGTACAGCGCTGCAGTGTTTTAAATTGCTCACCCCTAAATCGCTATTCGTGGTCGCGCCTGCAGGATATAACTTCATGCCTACAATACCTGCATCTTTAGCCTTTTGTGCTTCTGACGCAGGCGTATTGTCGGTAAGATATAAAGTCATTAGCGGCGTAAATTGTGCTGGCGCTAATTGCTGTAATTGCATCTCGATGCGCTCACGATAGGCCTGGGCAAGCGCTACAGTCGTAATTGGCGGTTGCAAATTGGGCATGATGATAGCCCGTGAAAATTGTTTTACGGTATGCGATAAAACATCTTTTAAAACCGCCCCGTCGCGAATATGTAAATGCCAATCGTCCGGTTTCACCAGACTAAGTGAGCTTAGCGAATTGGGTAGCATAGCCTTAATTTTTCCCTAACAAAATAATACGGAAATCATTGACATTGGTCAGTGTCGGCCCAGTATCTACCAAAGCATTGAAGTCTGCAAAAAATCCATAGCAATCGTGTTTAATTAAAAATGCCGTAGGGCTCAAGTTGCGCTCTTTCGCCAACTTACGTACCTCGGGCGTAAACCAAGCACCAGCGTTAGATTCACTACCATCAATACCGTCAGTATCTGCCGCTAAAGCAGAGATATTCGGTAAATCACTGGTTGCTGCAAAGAGCGCTAGGAGAAATTCACTGCAACGACCACCGCGACCTTTCATCTCAGTGGGGATGGTGACCGTACATTCACCCCCAGAAATAAGTGCTACTGGTAACTTGGCCCATTGTTGATGATGAATAATTTCGCGCGCAATAGCCGCATGAACTAAAGCAACATCGTGCGCTTCACCAGTAATCGTATCTCCTAAAATAATAGGGGTGTAGCCTTGGGTTGCCATAAAGTTGGCGGCAGCTTGCAGGCTTTGGCGCGCAGTTGCAATCACATGATTACGCACTAGTGCCCCAGCTAAATCAGCTTCTTTTAAAGTTTCAGGTATTTTGCCATCCCGACCCTCTTGCAAATGCTGTAAAACACTTGCTGGTAAATTGCTAGCATTCAAATTGTATTTAGCCAAAATGGCTAAGGCATTTTCATAGCTAGAATAATCGGCAGCGCAAGGCCCGCTAGCAATATCGGCAGGATGGTCGCCAGTGACATCGGAAATTAATAAAGCCTCTACCCGCGCCCCGCGCGCCATCGCACTGCGCGCCAGGTTTCCACCCAAAATAGCCGAAAGATGTTTGCGCACGATATTCATCTCTTCGATGGGTGCGCCACTACGTAATAACGCTTCGGTGGTTTGGCGCATATCTGCCATGCTGATGCCAGTTTGGGGCAAGGTGAGTAGGCTTGATCCCCCACCAGAAACCAGCACGATGAGGGTTTCACCCGTATGAAGCTCATGCACTCGCTGAAGAATTTCAATTGCGCCTTCCATCCCCGCTTGATCAGGTACTGGATGACCTGCTTCAATGATGTGAATCGCTTGGGTTGGTGCACCATGGCCATAGCGCGTTAAAACTATCCCATCAAGCTTGGCCTGTGGCCAGTTGGCGGCAGCGTAGGCCTCTAAGGCGCTTGCCATGGCGGCACTAGCTTTACCGGCCCCCACCACCAAACAACGGCCTTGTGGCTCTGCACCAGCAGGGAAAATCCGTTTTAAAGAATTGGCCATGATATGGCGCGGTTCTGCAAGCTGTAAGGCGGCCGCAAAAGCTTGCTGCAAAATCACTTGGGAATTAGTGCTCATCAGCCAATTCTAAACAATGGCTAGCTTATGCGCTTCGCTAAGCATCTTGCACGGCATTTTCACTGCGCTCTTGCATTTGCCACATTTCAGCATATTTGCCATTAAGATCAACTAATTCCAGGTGGGTACCACGCTCAATAATGCGACCGTGCTCCATCACTAAAATTTGATCGGCATGCACGATAGTCGATAAGCGATGCGCAATAATTAAAGTTGTACGGTTGCGCGCTAAACCTAACATTTCTTCTTGAAGGGCACGCTCGGTTTTAGAATCAAGCGCCGACGTAGCTTCGTCAAAGAGCAGCATAGCTGGTTGCTTAAGTAAGGTGCGCGCAATGGCAACGCGTTGTTTTTCGCCACCCGATAACTTTAAGCCACGCTCGCCCACTTGGGTTTCAAAACCATCGGGCAAGCGTTCAATTAAGCTATCAATTTGAGCGGCGCGAGCGGCATCACGCACCTCCGCAATACTCGCAGCAGGTCTTCCATAGGCAATGTTATAGGCAATGGTGTCATTAAATAAAACTGTATCTTGAGGCACGATACCGATGGCTTTACGTAAACTCGTTTGCTGGACTGCTTGAATATTTTGACCATCAATCAGAATTTTGCCAGCCTGGATATCATAGAAACGAAATAACAGCCGTGCAATGGTGCTTTTACCCGCGCCACTTTGACCCACAATTGCCGTAATGGTGCCCGCGGGAATCGTAAAGCTAACATCATGCAAAATTTCTCGGCGTGCTTCATAGCTAAATGAAACGTGCTCAAATTGTACTTCTGGACCGGTAGCATAGTTATTAATTACCAGCGGTTTTGCCCCAGGAATATCGGCAATTTCTTTTTCGGTATCTAGCAAAGAAAACATCCGGTCCATATCAGTGAGCGCTTGTTTTATTTCGCGATAGATAACCCCCAAGAAATTCAGTGGGATATATAACTGAATCATTAAAGTATTCACTAAAACAAGGTCGCCCAAAGTCATCGTGCCATCGATAACACCTAATGTTGCCCGCCACAAAATAAGCACTAAGCCAACTCCAATAATGCTTTGTTGACCTAAATTGAGTAGCGCTAGTGATTTTTGTGATTGAATTGCGGCAGTTTGATAGCGTAATAAATTTTCATCGTAACGACGAGCCTCAAATTGTTCATTACCAAAATATTTAACTGTTTCAAAATTGAGTAGTGAATCAATGGCTTTCTGATTGGCGCGCGAATCCATTTTGTTCATGGTGCGACGAAATTGGGTACGCCATTCGGTAACCAAAATAGTAAAACTAATATATAAAACGAGTGCTACTAAAGTGATCGCCGCAAACCAATAGTTGTAGCTAAAAGCAAAGTAGCCGAGCACCAAAGCAAACTCAATGAGAGTTGGTAAAATGCTATACAGCGAATATGAAATTAATGACTGAATGCCACGGGTGCCCCGTTCAATATCGCGGCTAACTCCACCCGTTTGCCTAGCTAAGTGAAAACTTAAAGCTAGACCATGCAAATGTTCAAAAACTTGCAGTGCTACTTTACGTACCGCATTTTGAGTAACCCGAGCGAATAATCCTTCTCTTAACTCATTAAATAAGGCTGCCGAAAATCGCAATAGACCGTAAGCAATAATTAATGCTAGGGGTACGGCTAATAAAGCTTCAGGTGTGCCAATTTTAATATTGAGCGTATCAATTAAACTCTTCATTAAAATGGGAATGCCCAAGTTAGCAAACTTAGCCGCAACCATACAAAGTAAAGCCAAGATCACGCGAATCTTATGCTCTAAAAGATAGGGCAGTAAATCACGAATTGCGTGCCAATCACTGCGCTTTGAGCTAACACTTTTTACTGCGGCAGGGCTTTTGGCTTCATCAGCATGATGGTGGGATGCTGGTCTCATTTGCTTATCTTAACCACAATCTGCTTACTTGCTCTTATCTAGATTAAATACGGTTTCAATCGCTAGTCGATTGCTACTTGAAAAACACTTTACCGCAGCCAATTGTGGCTTAAGCCATTGGTAAGTGAGGTGTTCGCGGGGCGCTAAAGTGATCTGGGTTGCTTGGGGTACCAACAAGGAAAACCAATGCTCGACATTTCGAGTTACCCCAGTAGCATAGCGATGTAGCCATTGGGAGTAAATTTCGTATTCCACCTGATGATGCATATCTTGTAATGCAGCAGCGTGTAAAGCAGCTACTTGAATACCGGTCTCTTCATATACTTCACGTTCAGCAGCTACTCTGGTCATTTCGTGTGGACTATCGAGGCTACCAGTAACTGATTGCCAAAACCCCTTACGATCGGCGCGCTCAATCAGTAAAACTTCGCCGCTGGTATTGTAAATAACTACCAATACTGAAATTGGTATTTTCAAATTAACCTGCTGGGCTTACCTGACGTAAGCGAATATGTAATTCACGTAATTGACGTTCATCGACCGTGCTAGGCGCCTGAGTAAGTAAGCATTGGGCACGTTGAGTTTTAGGGAAAGCAATAACGTCACGAATCGATTCGGCGCCGGTCATCATCGTAACAATACGATCAAGACCGAAGGCTATCCCACCATGGGGGGGCGCGCCGTACTGAAGGGCATCGAGTAAAAAGCCAAACTTAGATTGCGCCTCTTCAGGGCCAATTTTTAAGGCCCGAAAAACTTGACTTTGAACTGCCTCTTGGTGAATACGGACTGAGCCACCACCGATTTCACTACCGTTTAAAACCATATCATAGGCTTTGGCTAAGCATTGCCCAGGATTGCTGTCTAAAAGTTGTAAATGCTCATCTTTAGGGCTAGTAAATGGGTGATGACAAGCTACCCACCGAGCTTCGCCTTCATCGTAGTCAAACATCGGAAAGTCAACCACCCAAAGCGGCTTCCATCCCTCAGTAAATAAACCGTGCTCTTTACCCCAAGCAGAGTGCCCAATTCGCAAACGCAAATTACCAATAGCATCATTTACTATTTTGGCTTTATCAGCACCAAAGAAAATGATGTCACCATCTTGTGCGTTGCTTCGACTTAAAATACTGTCAATTGCTGCGTCGTGTAAATTTTTAACAATCGGAGACTGTAAGCCATTACGGCCATCGGCGCGCGAGTTCACTTTAATCCACGCTAAACCCTTAGCACCATAAATTGTTACAAACTGTGTGTAATCATCAATTTCGCTACGACTAATTTGGGCTCCGCCTGGAACACATAAAGCGACGACTCGACCATCCACTTGATTGGCAGCGCCAGAAAAAACCTTGAAATCAACATCTTTCATCACGGTAGTTAACTCGGTAAACTCCATTGCAATTCGTAAATCAGGTTTATCTGATCCATAGCGGGCCATTCCCTCGGCATAAGACATGACAGGAAATGGCTTGGGTAGCTCGACTTGCATGACAGTTTTGAAAATATGATCAATCATATTTTCGAATAAATCTCGAATTTCTAATTCGTTTAAGAATGCAGTTTCGCAATCAATCTGGGTAAATTCGGGCTGGCGATCGGCGCGTAAATCTTCATCACGAAAACATTTGGTAATTTGATAATAGCGATCAAAACCTGCCACCATGAGCAATTGTTTAAATAACTGTGGAGATTGCGGTAGTGCAAAAAATTGCCCATCATGAACCCGTGACGGCACCAAATAATCGCGAGCACCTTCAGGCGTGCTCTTGGTTAGCATAGGCGTTTCAATATCGATAAAGCCAGCCGCATCGAGATAACGCCGGGTTTCCATTGCCACTTGGTAACGCAAACGTAAATTCTTTTGCATCTGCGGACGGCGTAAATCTAAAACACGGTGGGTTAAACGTGTAGTTTCAGAAAGATTGTCATCATCAAGTAAAAAAGGTGGGGTTACTGATGCATTCAAAATAACTAATTGGTGACAGAGCACTTCGACCTTGCCACTGGCTAAATCGTTATTTTCAGTGCCAGCTGGTCGCGCCCGTACTTTGCCAATAATTTGAAGACAAAACTCATTACGCACTTGCTCAGCAAGCTTAAACATCTCAGGTCGATCGGGGTCGCAGACTACCTGCACAAACCCCTGATGATCACGTAAGTCAATAAAAATTACTCCCCCATGGTCACGGCGGCGATTAACCCAGCCAGCCAAAGTAACTTCTTGGCCAATGAGCGCATCTGTAACCTGTCCGCAAGTGTGACTTCGCATCGACATACTTATTTCCTATGTTTCAGAAGGGTTTGAAAGTTGAGTAGCACTTAAGCCACTGGCAGTTGGTAGAGGAGGTACCGTACCCATTGAGACAATATATTTCAGTGCTTCTTCAACATTCATCTCTAATTCAATTACTTCACTACGCGGAACAATCATAAAAAATCCTGAGGTTGGATTTGGCGTAGTTGGCAAAAATACGTTGACATAATCTCCGCCTAATTTATGTTGAATCTCGGCTGCGGGGGCGCCTATTTGAAAGGCAACTGCCCATGAATTAGCGTGGGGGTAACGGATTAAAAGAGCCTTACGAAATGCTTGTCCACTGCCTGAAAATAAAGTGGATGAAACTTGCTTCACACTAGGGTAAATTGATCGCACAATGGGAATGCGGTTCATCTGTTTATCCCAAAACCGCACCCACCATTGGCCAGCAAAACTAATTGCCAGTAGGCCAGTGGCAATAATGACCATGACTACAATAAGTACGCCTACGCCTGGCAGAGCGCGGAAGTATTCGAGGTCGGCAGTAAATTGGCGTGGAAAAACTGCAATGATGACATGCATGACAGAGCCAAAGACGCCATCAAGCAGACCCAGGCCCCAAGTGATTACCCAAACGGTAACCGCAATCGGCACCCACACCAATATTCCAGCTATAAAGTATTTTTTCATCTAATTAATCTGCCTAACTGCTTATTTTAACGTTTTGAGCTAGGAAGCGGGAGTTTAATGCAGGTGTAAGGTAATCAGGAAGGCGCCAGCAATGAACCCGCCCAAGAAAAGTAGTGCGCTAGCGAGTAAGCGACGGCTACGCCGCTGTTCATCTAACAGGGTTCTTAGAACCTCAAGCTCAGTGCTACGATCATATTGATTGCGCTGCGTCAGGCTTTCAGCCAATAAACGCGGCAGGGTGGGTAATAGTTTTGCCCAATTTGGCGCCTCTTCTTTTAGGCCTTCAATGAAGCCGCGCCATCCCAGTTGTTGGCTCACCCATTTTTCTAAAATCGGTTTAGCCGTTTTCCATAAATCGAGGTCTGGATCAAGTTGCCGCCCTAAACCCTCAACATTTAAAAGTGTTTTTTGTAAAAGCGTTAATTGAGGCTGAATTTCGACCTTAAAGCGCCGCGAGGTTTGAAATAAGCGCATCAAGACAATGCCTAAAGAAATATCTTTAAGGGGTCGATCAAAATAGGGTTCGCAAACAGCGCGAACCGCGCCCTCTAAATCTTCAATTCGGGTATCGCTTGGCACCCAGCCCGATTCAACATGAAGTTCTGCTACTCGACGGTAATCACGATTAAAGAAGGCTAAAAAGTTTTGTGCTAAATAATTTTTATCAAAGGCACTTAAGGTACCCACAATACCAAAATCAAGTGATATATATCGCCCAAATGTATTTGGCTCAAGGCTAATCAAAATATTGCCAGGATGCATGTCAGCATGGAAAAAGCCGTGCTGAAAGACTTGCGTAAAAAATATTTCGACGCCATCGACCGCTAATTTTTTAAAGTCAACTCCCGCAGCGCGTAGCTCATCCATTCTGCCAATTGAAATCCCATGCATGCGTTCCATCACAATGACATTGGTATGGCATAGATCCCAAATCATTTCTGGAATCATTAACTTATCAGAATCAGCAAAATAGCGGCGCAACTGACTAGCATTCGCAGCTTCGCGCATCAAATCAAGTTCATCGTGCAAATAGGTATCAAACTCAGCAACCACTTCGCGCGGCTTTAAACGTCGTCCATCTTCTGAAGATCGTTCGACAATCTTTGCGAGATCGTACATTAAAGCAATATCGCCCTCAATAATCGGCAATATTTCTGGGCGCAACACCTTAATTGCGACTAAGTAATCGCGCCATTCAGGATGCTGCTCAGTGCCACGTAAAACACCGAAGTGAACCTGAGCCACCGATGCACTAGCAACAGGAGTGGCGTCAAAGCTACTAAATACTTCTTCAATTGGGCAGTCTAAAGCCAGCTCAATAATGGCCCGTGACTTTTCATTAGAAAATGGGGGAACCTGATCTTGTAATTTAGCCAATTCATCAGCAATATCTTCTGGCAAAAGATCGCGGCGGGTTGAAAGTACTTGTCCAAATTTAACAAAAATTGGGCCAAGCGCTTCTAGGGTTAAACGAATGCGTATGCCTCTAGGCAAAGAATTCGGTGAGAACCAACATAAAACGCTCAGTAACGATCGACTTAAGCCTGGTTTAAGACTATCGCGTAATAGCGGCAATAAACCAAAGCGCCAAGCTGTGAAAAAAATTTTACTTAAACGAATAATGCGGCTCACTATTTACATGACCCCTTACTGTAAACGGGCAATGCGTTTTTCTAAGCGCTCGAGTGCATCACGGGTTTCATTGATAGCAGCCTTATGCTGGTTAAAATCATCCTGCTTGAGTAATACTTGCTTTTCTTCACTTAAATATTCAACCACGTTACCGAGCAGATCACGTCGCGCCGCTTGACCTGCTGCATGCAAGCGTTTGCCTTGTTTCACCAGAAAATGTGCAGGGGCATCACCAATGAAACGGGCTAAATCTTCTTCATACTCCCAGCGCAATTGACCTGCTAGGCGCCCAATAAGTTGCGCTAAGTCGGCATCGCCAGTAATTTTTACAGCTTTAAAGGCTTTTTCACGCATTTCGCCTTGGCTCGCTAGCACTTTAGCTAACTCACTCGGAGAAATACTTAAGGTCAAATGAAAATCGTCGAGGGTATCGATCGACTCGATCGCTTGTAAATATCCCTCGGCATCAATCATGAAGCCCATTTGCGTCACCGGTAAGCACAGCTTAATTCGCTTACCGGTATGGCAGATTAATTCAGCGCGGGCCCAGGACTCTTTCGCCAGCACATGATTGATGGCCTTAGAAAGTGCTTTTGTACGCCATACTGAGGGTAAAAAAAACTGCTTACCCATCATTAAATCACTTGTTGGATTCCCGCTAAGACCCATCCACCAGGACCTTCTACTGGCTTAGATAAATTCCAAATTTCGGAAAATGAATTTGCCTGAGCGCCAACTTGTTCGCGAATCAAACCTGAAAACTGCACACTACATAAGTAGCTGCCAGCTGAAACCTCTATACCCAAAAGCCGGGCTTCAAGGGTGACAACGTCAGTTTGATTAGAGGAGGCCTCAAAGCGGGCCTGCAAATCTTGCTGGAGGGTTGCATACATTTCAGGCGTAGCAAATTCACGTAAAGAATTTAAATCGCCGGTATCCCAAGCCTTTTGTAACCTCACAAAATACTGTTTGGCATTTTCTAAGAAGCTATGCTCATCAAAGCCGGGTGGCAGATCTAGAGGTACTTCAGCTTGTAGGGTCTCAACTTGTGGGGCACTTGCCATCGGCGCAAAGGTAGGCTCTTGCTGCTGGGGTGTGGCTCCATAACTATTTCTTTGCATGCCAGTAGTAGCAGAAGCAGCATTCGATTTAGAAAAGGCAGGTACGAAGCGACGCAGAACAAAGAGCGCCACCATCCCAATTAAAAAGGCAATTAATATTCCTGTAATTAAGGAGGCGATACCAGAGCCCATTTCACCCATGCCTAAATGGGAAAATAAATAACCAAGCCCAATTCCCGCGGCTAAGCCCCCCAAGATTCCACCAAAGCCACCAAAGCGACTTGGGGCTGCGGCAGGTGCCGCCGCAGGGGTTGGAGCAGGCGCAACTTGCGCAGGCTTGGCTGCTGGCGCAGGGGTGGCTTGCCGCTGCATTGGTGCAGTTGGAGTACGCCCTACATTTTTACCACTACCTAAACGAGCTGCATCAACTTGCCCGATGAAGGCTAACAATAAAACTAAACTACCTAAAGCCAATTTTAGATTTCGCATTTGCATGTTATTTTCTCCTATTAAAAACGAGGGTATTTAATATTTAACCCCAATATGTAAAGCAACTATTCCGCCACTTAATCTGTGAATATTTACCTCGTCATAGCCTAAGCCTAACATCATGTCCTTTAATGTGTCTGCATCGGGATGCATGCGGATAGATTCAGCTAAATAACGATAACTTGCAGCATCTTTGGCAATTTTCTCACCAAGCCAAGGTAAGACCTTAAATGAGTAAGCATCATACAGGGGTTGCAACATGCGATCGGGTTGGGAAAATTCGAGCACTAGTACCCTACCCCCTGGCTTAATAACCCTCAGCATTTCACTTAAAGCCACTTCTTTGTGCGTCATATTCCGTAAACCAAAGGCTACACTAAGCAAATCAAAATGATTACTGGGAAAAGGAATGGCTTCAGCATCAAATTGAATGCAGGGTAGCATCAGACCTTGATCTAATAGTCGATCTCGCCCGGCACCCAGCATCGAGGCATTGATATCGCTAAGCCAGACTTCGGCCGCGGCATGATTGCCCCATTGAGCAGCGCGGGCAAAGGCCGCCGCTAAATCACCGGTGCCGCCAGCAATATCTAATACCGCTTGTCCTGGCTTCACCTGCGCGCAAGTAATTGCCCATTTTTTCCACGCGCGATGCAAGCCTAATGACATGAAGTCATTCATCAGGTCATATTTATTGGCGACCGAATGAAATACTTGAGCAACTTTACTGGCCTTTTCAGCGTGCTCAACAGTCTCAAAACCAAAGTGGGTTTTTGTCATGGTCTTAAGTTTAAGAAGTAAACATGGTTAATTGTGCTTAGCGAATAGTCAAAAATCAACTAATGGCTACAGCTGTGGCCCTTTTGACCCATTGGGGTATCTCGATCAATGCCAGCATCGGCCAATTTTTGGATATGTTCTGCCCATAAAGCATCCTGATGCTCGGCCAAATGAAACAGGAAATCCCAGGCATATAAACCAGAATCGTGACCATCAGAAAAAGTAAACTTAAGGGCGTAATGACCAACTGGCTCGATATTACTAATCAAAACTGCACGCTTTCCGGTTTGCAGGGTTTCTTGCCCTGGGCCATGGCCCCTAACCTCAGCAGAAGGGGAAAGCACCCGTAAAAACTCAAACGGCAAGCGGAAGGTCTGGCCACCTTCGTAGGCGAGCTCTAAGACCTTCGATTGCTGATGCAGCACCACATTTGTAGGAATCATTAAACCAATACCCTTTCAATACCGCCTTGATTTGCTTTTGCCACATAATCTTGTAGCCAATTGTGCCCTAGTAAACGTTCGGCCATTTCTACCACAATGTAATCCGCTTTTGTCTCGCTGTCTGCATCAAAGCGAGATAACCCCTGCAAGCAGGAGGGACAACTGGTTAAAACCTTTACTGCGCCTGTGAAATTAACCCTAAGAGCCTCGGCACCCTTTTCCATTTCAATTTGCTTACGAAAACGAATTTGGGTGGCAATATCGGCGCGCGTAAGCGCTAAAGTGCCGGCCTCCCCACAACAACGCTCATTTTTTTGGATTAACCCCCCACCTTCAACTTGAATTAATTCGTTCACCGTTTTCAGTGGGTCTTGTAATTTCATGGGGGAATGACAAGGATCGTGATACATATACTTCACGCCAGTAACACCAGTTAAATGTACGCCTTTTTCTAATAAATATTCATGAATATCGATAATGCGGCAGCCTGGAAAGATTGAGTCGAATTGGTAGCCCGCTAATTGGTCGTAACAAGTACCGCATGAAACAATCACTGTTTTGATATCTAAATAATTTAAGGTGTTAGCCACCCGATGAAACAATACTCGATTATCAGTAATCATTTGCTCGGCGCGCTCAAAGTCACCGTTACCTCTTTGCGGATAACCACAGCAGAGGTACCCTGGCGGTAATACCGCTTGTACGCCAACATTCCATAACATTGCTTGGGTCGCTAAACCCACTTGTGAAAAAAGTCGCTCTGAGCCACATCCAGGAAAATAAAATACTGCCTCAGTATCGGCCGTGGTTGTCAAGGGATCACGAATAATTGGCACATAATTAGCATCTTCAATATCAAGTAAGGCCCGCGCAGTTTTCTTCGGTAAATTGCCCGGCATTTTTTTATTAACAAAAAAAATGATCTGTTCTTTAATAGCTGGTTTACCCAGAGTGGCCGGTGGTTGAGCAGTTTGTTGACGCGCCCATTTACTTAATAAGCTGTGACCAAACCGCTGCAGACGATAACCCCACTCAATCATACTTTTGCGGGCTAAGCGAATCGTCTCTGGATCGGTCGCGTTGAGAAAAAACATCGCCGCAGCAGTGCCTGCATTAAAACGTTGTTGTCCCATTTTGCGTAATAAATTGCGCATATTCATGGTGACATTACCAAAATCAATTTTTACTGGACAAGGACTTAAACATTTATGGCATACGGTGCAATGCGCAGCAACATCATCAAACATATCCCAATGGCGAATTGAAATTCCGCGGCGGGTTTGCTCTTCGTATAAAAAAGCTTCGATTAATAATGAAGTTGCCAAAATTTTATCGCGTGGGCTATAAAACAAATTAGCGCGAGGTACGTGGGTTGCGCAAACTGGCTTACATTTTCCACAACGCAAACAATCTTTAATACTATCGGCGATGGCCCCAATATCACTTTGTTGCATGATGATTGATTCATGCCCCATTAAACCAAAGCTAGGGGTATAAGCTTTAGTTAGATCGGCATGGGGCATTAATTTGCCTTTATTAAAATGCCCAAGGGGATCAACTTTATTTTTGTAGGCGCGAAACTCGTGCAGTTCTAAATCAGTTAGGTATTCAAGCTTGGTAATGCCTATGCCGTGCTCGCCAGAAATAACGCCATCTAATGAGCGCGCTAAGGCCATAATACGAGCCACTGCCCCATGGCCATCTTGCAACATCTCATAATCATCTGAGTTCACTGGAATATTGGTATGGACATTACCATCGCCCGCATGCATATGTAGCGCAATAAAGACCCGTTTGCGTAAAATGCGTTGATGAATTGCCACTAGCTCTTGCAGAATGGGCTCAAATGCCAAGCCACTAAAAATAATTTCTAGTTCGGCCTTGACTTCAGTTTTCCATGAGGCTCGCAATTGATATGTTTGTAAACGAGGGAAATAATTTTCAATCTCGGCTAACCACAAAGCCCAGCGTGCTCGAACACTGGCAATTAAATCGCTAGCTTGTTGCAGGCGATCGCCGAATAACTCTGCGCTAGGAATCGCAAATTCATCTTCTTCCTTACCTAAGGGTAAAGTCTCTTTATGTAAATAGTGCTCTAAGGCATCAAGGAGTTGTAATTTATTTTTGAGTGAAAGTTCGATATTGAGACGCTCAATGCCATCGGTGTATTCCCCCATACGCGGGAGTGGAATGACCACATCCTCATTAATCTTAAATGCATTGGTATGACGCGCAATAGCTGCGGTACGGGCGCGGTCAAGCCAAAACTTTTTCCGCGCCTCAGGGCTAACCGCAATAAATCCTTCTCCCACCCGTAAATTAGCCATGCGCACCACTTCGCTAGTAGCAGCTGCCACTGCCGTCTCATCGTTGCCAGCGATATCGCCAAGTAAAACCATTTTGGGTAAACCATGGCGTTTCGATTTAGTCGAATAGCCCACCGCTTTTAAATAACGATCGTCGAGATGTTCTAGACCAGCCAAAATTGGGCCGCCTTGACGACTTAACTGATCAATGTAATCTTTTATTTCGACAATACTAGGTATAGCTTCACGGGCTGGGCCAAAAAATTCTAAGCAAACCGTACGCATAAATTGCGGCATACGATGCAAGATCCAAGTGGCGCTGGTAATTAAGCCGTCACAACCTTCTTTTTGGATCCCGGGTAAGCCCGCTAAAAACTTATCAGTCACATCTTTGCCTAGGCCAGCTTTACGAAAGCGCTTACCAGCAATTTCAAGTAATTCGGTGCGCAGGATTTTTTTACCTGGCGCCTGCAAACCATCTGACCAAGTCAACTCAAAACGCGCTAACTCGACATCATGAATTTTACCGAGATGATGATCTAAGCGAGTAACCTCAAGCCAATTACCCACAGGATCTACCATTCGCCAACTCGCCAAGTTGTCGAGTGCCGTTCCCCAAAGTACAGCCTTTTTACCACCTGCATTCATCGCAATATTGCCACCGATACAACTTGCATCTGCTGAGGTTGGATCGACTGCGAATACCAAGCCAGCTTGCTCGGCTGCATCGGCAACCCGACGCGTGATGACACCTGCACCAGTAAAGATAGTTGGGGTTGGCATACTTAAACCAGGTAGAGTGGCTTGCCTTACGACACCAAGCTGCTCTAGCTTTTCGGTATTAATTACTGCCGACATGGCATATAAGGGAATAGCTCCGCCGGTATAGCCTGTACCGCCTCCACGCGGAATGATGGTGAGACCTAGCTCAATACAGGCCCTTACTAATTCAGGAATTTCAGCCTCAGTATCTGGCTTTAAAACTACAAAGGGGTATTCAACGCGCCAATCGGTTGCATCGGTAACGTGCGCAACTCGGGAAATGCCATCAAAAGCAATATTGTCAGAAGCCGTATACCGATTTAAAGTTTTTTTGGCTTTTTTTCGTAATGACTCAACTACAGTAAATTCGGCTTCAAATCGCTCAACCGCGCCACGTGCTGCATTTAATAACACCTTAACTTGCTCAGCGGAATCGGCGGTCATGCGTTTTTCAACTTCGCCTAAGCGATGCCATAAGGCGTCAACTAACATTTGCCGGCGTTTGCTGTTATCTAATAAATCGTCTTGCAAAAATGGATTGCGCTGGACCACCCAAATGTCGCCTAAGACCTCAAATAACATGCGTGCCGAACGCCCTGTACGGCGACTAGCACGCAACGCTGTTAATGCCTGCCAAGCCTCTTCGCCTAATAAACGAATCACCACCTCCCGGTCAGAAAAAGAGGTGTAGTTATAGGGTATTTCGCGTAAACGGGGTGGGTCAGTTTCAGCGTCTAAAAACTGGTTAAGCCCGAGGGGAGCATTCATGGCGCAGACTTTAATAAATCACTATTTTAATTGAGCAATGGCTAATCTTGACAGGATTTAGCTTAAAGCAGTAACCCCTTCAAAAATAAGGGCTTAAAGCCCATCCGTGGTACGCTCAGCGGATGGCAACCAACTATCTAAAAAAAATTCTCGCCGCCAAAGTCTACGACGTCGCTCGAGAGACCGAACTCGATTTTGCACCTCATTTATCGCAACGCCTCGGTAACCGAGTTTTACTCAAACGCGAAGACAATCAAAGCGTTTTTTCCTTTAAATTGCGTGGCGCCTATAACAAAATGGCGCATTTAGACCCTACCGCACTTAAACGGGGCGTAATTGCTGCCTCGGCTGGAAATCATGCTCAAGGCGTGGCTTTAGCTGCCGCCAAGATGAAATGTAAGGCTGTCATTGTGATGCCCATCACTACCCCTAAGGTTAAAATTGATGCGGTTAAAACTCACGGAAAATCATGGATAGAGTTGATTTTATGGGGCGATTCTTATAGTGATGCTTACGCCCATGCCAAGTTGCTTGAAAAAAAACGAAGACTTACCTTTGTCCACCCCTTTGATGATCCTGATGTAATTGCTGGTCAGGGCACTATTGCGCAAGAAATATTTCAACAATGCCAAAGCCCCATTGATGCCATTTTTGTGGCGATTGGTGGTGGTGGCTTAATTTCTGGAATTGGCGAATACACTAAAGCAATTAATCCCTCCACTAAAATTATTGGTGTGCAAGCCCAAGACTCTGACGCAATGAAACGCTCACTCAAAGCGGGTAAGCGAATAGAACTAAAAGAGGTTGGCTTATTTTCAGATGGAACTGCGGTGAAGTTGGTTGGTAAAGAAACTTTTCGTATTTGCCAACGGGTCATTGATGAAATCGTAACTGTTGATACCGATGAAATTTGCGCGGCGATTAATGATGTATTTAGTGACACTCGCAGTATTCTTGAGCCTGCGGGTGCCCTTGCTATTGCTGGTTTAAAAAAATATGTATACCAACAACGCGTCAAAAAGAAAACGCTGATAGCAGTTGCCTGCGGCGCAAATATGAATTTTAGTCGCTTACGTTTTGTCGCTGAGCGAGCCGATGTTGGCGAAAGTCGTGAAGCTGTTTTTGCGGTCACCATTCCTGAAGAACGTGGCTCATTTAAACGCTTTTGTGAGCTCTTGGGCAAACGCAATGTAACGGAATTTAATTACCGCATTGCTGATCAATATAAGGCCCATCTGTTTGTTGGCATTTCTACTGTAAGGGCGCAAGATAGCACTGCTATAGCCAAGCACTTTATTCAGGCTGGCTTTGCGACCCTTGATCTCACCCATGATGAGTTAGCTAAATCGCACTTGCGCCATCTGGTCGGAGGACACTCGCCCTTAGCTAAAGATGAGTTGCTATATCGCTTCGAATTTCCAGAACGACCTGGGGCACTGATGCGTTTTTTAACTAGCATGGCACCCAACTGGAATATTAGTTTGTTTCATTACCGCAATCATGGTGCCGACTATGGCCGTATTCTGGTTGGTATTCAAGTACCCAAAACTGATCAAAAGGTTTTTCAACGTTTTCTTACCACTCTGGGCTATCCTCATTGGAATGAAAGCAAAAATCCCGCATATCAACTTTTTTTAAAATAAAATGGCTTATAGTCTTTCCGGAAAACTCGTGGTAGCAATTTCGTCACGCGCTTTATTTGATTTTGAAGAAGAAAACAATCTTTTTGAGGCAACAGACGATAGTGCCTATATGAAGTTACAACTTGAAAGGCTGTCGCTACCAGCCCACACGGGTGTTGCCTTCCCTCTTGTAAAAAAATTATTAGCGTTTAATAGCGGTGAAGAGCAACGAGTTGAAGTCGTGATTCTTTCGCGCAATGATCCAGTTAGTGGCTTAAGGGTATTTCGTTCAGCTGCGCATCATGGCCTGCATCTTGAGCGGGGGGTTTTTACCCGCGGGCGGCCTCCTTATCATTACTTACGCTCATTACATGCTAATTTATTTTTATCTGCCAATGAAGATGATGTTCGTGCCACGATTGATGCCGGTTTTCCTGCGGCGCGGGTCTATCCTGAATCAAATACCAGCGCCGAATCACATCCCGATGAAATTCGAATTGCCTTTGACGGTGATGCAGTTTTATTTTCGGATGAAGCCGAACAAGTTTTTCAAAATAAAGGTCTTGAAGCTTTTGTTGATCATGAGAGTAAAAAAGTCTCAGTACCATTGCCGCCTGGGCCTTTTAAGCCCTTATTAGAGGCGCTGCACCGCCTACAAAATCAATCTGCTGAAAAGGGCATGCGGATTCGCACCGCTTTAGTTACTGCACGGTCTGCGCCTGCCCACGAACGAGCGATTCGTACTTTGATGGATTGGGGTATTGAAGTTGATGAAGCGATGTTTCTCGGTGGCTTATCAAAAAGTGAGTTCTTACGCGAGTTCGAGCCTGATTTCTTTTTTGATGACCAAACCGGACATTGCCAAGCAGCAGCTACAGTAGCTCCAACTGGACATGTGGTTTCAGGAATTGCAAATCGCCAAGATTAGCCAAGGGTAAGTAATGATACGTTGGCATTCTATTTTTGACGGCAATACAGTAAAGTCAATTTGGATCTTCCTCGGATTGTTTCTTTTATTTAAATGCCTACATCCTGCGATTGATGGTGATGGTATAGATCGATTTAATGATTTGCTCGCAATGATTAATCACCAATTACCGACGAGTAAATTTTCGACCTTACATGCTCTTCTTTCATCCCCGCTCTATTGGGTAGGGTCCTTATTTGACAAAGCCAAGCTGATTACAGCCTGGTTCAATACAATTATTTTTACTCTGCTTTTATTTTTTCTAGTATTAGCTATGCCAAATAGTCCGATGAAATTTTTTGTGGCTGTTTTTATGCTGGCCACTTCGATGTTTCCTAATCACATCATGACTTACTACGGAGAAACACTAACTGCGGCTGCAATCAGTATAGGATTTATAGCCCTACTAAATAAGCGGCTTTTTCTAGCAGCGATTTTATTAGCCATGGGAGTAACGCAAACACCTGCGGCCTTGCCCGCGCTAGCTTTGGCGCTAGTTTTTCTAGCAATCAGGCTGCGCAAACCACTTTATCTCCTGCTTCTCCTAATTCCAACTAGCACAATCATGCTCGAAAATTATTTGAAGTTTGACGCTATTTTTTCCTCCCCTTATCTGGTGGCGGATCAAGGAACTGTAGGTGTACTACCCTATTCTGGGATGGCTGGCTTTAGCTATCCGTTTATTTTCGGATTTATTTCAATTCTTTTTTCTTTTGGTAAAGGCTTATTATTTTTTATCCCAGGAATTTTTCTGCGAGCCTTGATTAAACCCCAAACAAGTCTTGATCAAAAATTATTTCTACTGATAGATACCCTTCTAATTTTTGTTTTTGGGTTGATATTAGTCTACGCTAAATGGTGGTCTTGGTATGGCGGATTTTTTTGGGGGCCAAGATTTTTCCTGATTGCCTGTGTACCCGCATCTCTGCTCTTAGCCTACGGAGTGTGTTTGGTTAATTTATCTTTCAAAATTCGCTCAATTTTACTTATTTCTATAGTATGGAGTTTTTGGGTTTCTACTCAGGGTTTTCTATTTAGTGTGCGTGATCTAACTATCTGCTTAGAAAATAATGCTGCTTTACAATTTTTGTGTTGGTACACCCCTGAATTTAGTCCCTTATTCAGACAGTGGATCGTGGGCTTTCCTAAAATCAATCAATTTCAAATACTTTACTTTTGCTGGGGTGCAATTTCTATTGCATTTAGTATTTGGTGGCTCTTTTTTATTTCAAAAAAAACGCAATCGAATTATTCTCAACTCAAATAAACCTCTTTTCTATTTATTCTCTTAGTTTTTATGACCTTGATTAAATCAATACCTCAACTTGGGATGCAAACTGCTTATCCTAGCCACTATGATCCGGGCCTACTTTTTCCAATTAATCGCGCAGTTCAGCGGGCTAATTTACCTCTACTAAATAAGCCTGTTTTGCCTTTTTTTGGCATTGATATTTGGAATGCATATGAACTTGGCTGGCTAAATACTAAAGGTAAACCACAAATTGCTTTAGCCGAATTTATTATTCCGGCTGATTCGCCCATGATGATTGAATCAAAATCATTGAAGCTTTATTTAAATAGCCTTAATAATGAACGCTTCCTCTCTTCTGATGAATTAGGTGTACAGCTGAAAAATGATTTATCTACAGCCACGGGTGCTTCTGTCCAGGTGCGCATCCTCGAGCCTGAGAAAGCAAGTACTACTGGTATTCAGGAATTAACGGGGGTTCTACTCGATCGACTAGATTTAGAAGTTGATCCCTTAATAGCTGCCGACCCAACAATTCTAAGTGCCGATCAAGCGGCTGCCCCAATTAAGCAATGTTTAGTTTCTCATCTCCTTAAATCAAATTGCCCAGTTACTAACCAGCCCGATTGGGCGAGTATTCAAATTCAGTACTTTGGCAGGCCAATTAATGAAGAGGGTTTGCTACGCTATCTTATTGGCTTTCGCCAATTAGGAGAATTTCATGAAGATTGTGTCGAAACTATTTTTTGCGCCATTAAAGAGCGATGTGCCCCAGAAAAATTAGCGGTATTTGCACGGTATACCCGCCGTGGTGGTTTAGACATAAACCCATTTCGCGCTGATTACAATGCTGCCTGGCCCGCCAATGTTAGGCATGCCAGGCAGTAATACGATTACTTAAAACGGGATATCGTCATCCATGGCGCCGAGGGCGCTAGCTGATGGTGCAGGCGATGTACCGGCATCTACTGACTTAGTACGGGGCGCAGTATCTCCGCCATCGCTACTTCCCGACATCTTTGAGCCAAGCATTTGCATGGTTTCAGCCCGAATTTCTGTTGAGTATTTTTCTTGCCCACTTTGATCGGTCCATTTTCGTGTACGCAAACTACCCTCGACATACACTTGTGATCCTTTTTTCAAGTATTGGCCAGCAATTTCGGCTAACTTGCCAAAAAAAGCTACGCGATGCCATTCAGTAGTTTCTTTCATTTCGCCAGTTTGTTTGTCTTTGTAGCGATCTGAAGTTGCTACTGAAATATTCGTTACCGCATCACCGCTAGGCAAATAACGTGTTTCTGGATCGCGCCCAACGTTACCTACGATGATGACTTTATTTACCGAAGCCATGTGGTCTCCCGAAGAAAATGAATGAATGAATAAAATAACAACTTATAACAGCTTAATTAAATGCAGCTATGGATTTCGTAAAACAAGCAAATGATCTGCTTAAGAACTGGATGGAACTGAACCTGTTAGCGACTTTTTTGGTTTCGCAGGAGGCTCTTGCATCGACCATGCAATTATAAGCCAGCCAATTAAGAGCGCCCCACCTAAAATGAAAACTGCATACTCGCCATGGTGTTCAGTCATCCACCCACCAAGCGCTGCACCTGCAAATAAGCCAATTGATTGGGTTGTGTTGTAAATGCCCAAAGCGGCGCCCTTCGATTCTTTTGCCCAGCGTGATACTAAAGCTGGCTGTAAGGCTTCCAACAAATTAAAGCCAACAAAATAAATGAGTAGGGCTAGCGCAATCAAGATGACAGTATTTGCCTCGATGAAAACACATTGCGAAATAATTAAAAAAGTAATACTGAGCAAAACAGAAATGCGTAAACACTGTTTTTTTTCTCCGTAAATCAAGAGGGGCGCCATTAAAACAAAAGAAATTAAGACAACTGGCAAATACACCAACCAATGATCGGCCAAAGGAAAACCCACCTGTACCAAGAGGCGGGGAACAACAAAGAACATTGCGACCTGCGTGGCATTTAAAACAAACACTCCAAAATTAAGTTTGGCCAATTCGGGTCGAAGAAATATTTGCCACAAAGAAACGGGTTGGGTTGGCCGCTTGATGGGGGCGCTTGGCACCACAAATAGGGCCGTCAAAATTGCGATAAAACCCATACCAGCTAAAAGTACAAACATACCGTTTAAATTGAGAAGTCGATAAATAGGCGCCGCGATCACCAACGACAGCGCAAAAGATAAGGCAATGCTGCCACCCACTATGGCCATTGCTACGGTTCTCACTTGTTCGCGGGTTAAATCGGCTACCCAAGCTGAAATTGCGGCTGAAATTGCGCCTGCGCCCATAATGCCCCGACCGATACCTATCCAGACTAAATCATCATGGCTCGCTGCAATCAGAGCCCCAATCACAAATAAAGCCAAACCCCAGACAACCACTGGCTTGCGTCCAATTCGGTCAGATAAGGTGCCTAGTGGAATATGAAAAAAGGCCTGCACAATATTAAACATTCCCAAGGAAAGCCCAACCCAAAAGGCATGCTCGCCCCCCGGCAAATCGCGCGCATGTAGGCTAAAGACTGGCAGGATCAAGAAAAGGCCCAGCATCCGCAGACCAAAGATGCCTGCTAAAGCGAGAGTGGAACGAAGTTCTGAAGGATTCATGAGAAAGAGCTATATTAACAAGTTACGCTAAAAAAACATGAATACTGAAATCAAGATCCGCGGTGCCCGCACGCACAACCTCAAAAATATCAACTTAGATATCCCCAGGGAAAAACTCGTCGTGTTAACAGGTCTGTCTGGCTCTGGAAAAAGCTCGTTAGCATTTGACACCTTATATGCAGAAGGTCAGCGACGCTACGTAGAATCGCTTTCTGCCTATGCGCGGCAATTTTTGCAATTGATGGAAAAACCGGATGTTGATGTGATCGAAGGTTTATCGCCAGCGATTTCGATTGAACAAAAAGCAACTAGTCATAATCCCCGCTCGACAGTGGGAACAGTGACTGAAATTCATGACTATCTGCGCCTATTATTTGCACGTGCTGGTACACCGCATTGTCCTGATCACAA
The DNA here is from genome assembly GCA_903944725.1 of uncultured beta proteobacterium. Taxonomy (GTDB): domain Bacteria; phylum Pseudomonadota; class Gammaproteobacteria; order Burkholderiales; family Burkholderiaceae; genus Polynucleobacter; species Polynucleobacter hahnii. The sequence continues at coordinate 14,560 of CAJASX010000071.1, read as the reverse complement.
TTTGGCGCTTGCCGCTCAAAGTGTTTCGCAAATGGTTGATACCGTGCTGGCTATGCCCGAAGATACTAAATTAATGATTTTGGCGCCAGTAGTCAGTGAACGTAAAGGTGAATTTGTTGATCTGTTTCAAGATTTACAGGCACAGGGTTTTGTGCGCTTTCGGGTGCGCTCTGGCGGGGGTACAACCAATACCGCAAAAGCGGAAATTTTTGAGGTTGACCAACTGCCCACCTTAAAAAAGAATGACAAACATTCTATTGAGGTGGTCGTTGATCGAATTAAAGTTCGTCCCGATATTCAGCAACGTTTAGCCGAATCATTTGAAACTGCCCTACGCCTTGCTGATGGCAAAGCAATGGTGGTAAATATGGATAACGGTCAAACGACTATTTTTTCAAGCAAATTTGCCTGTCCAATTTGCTCTTACTCACTTCAAGAGCTAGAGCCACGGTTATTCTCATTTAATAATCCCATGGGAGCTTGTCCTAGCTGTGACGGACTGGGCCATATTTCTTTTTTTGATCCTAAACGAATCGTGGCACACCCTGATCTATCTTTAGCCTCTGGTGCAATTAAGGGCTGGGATCGGCGCAATCAATTTTATTTCAAACTTTTACAAACTTTAGCTAAGTATGCTGATTTTGACCTCGAAAAGCCCTTTGAAAATTTACCGAAGAAGGCTCAAGAGTTAATTTTATTTGGGTCAGGTGATACCCAAATTCCATTTGAATACTTAAATGAACGTGGCAAACTCAGTTTACGAGAGCACGCGTTTGAGGGCATTGTTGCTAACTTTGAAAGACGCTATCGCGAAACTGATTCGATGACCGTGCGTGAAGAGTTGGCTCGCTACCAAAATATTCGCTCGTGTCCCGATTGTGGGGGTACTCGTTTACGTCGAGAAGCGCGCTTTGTGAAAGTAGGTGATGGCCCTCAAGCACGGGCAATTTATGAAATCAGTGCCCTGCCACTTCGAGAAGCAAAAGACTATTTTGAAAGTCTTGAGCTTAAAGGCGCCAAAAAAGAAATTGCCGACAAAATTGTCAAAGAAATCGGCTCCCGTTTACGTTTTTTAAACGATGTTGGCCTCGATTATCTATCGCTTGAGCGTAGCGCCGATACGCTATCGGGTGGTGAGGCCCAGCGCATTCGTTTGGCCTCACAAATTGGCTCAGGCTTGACTGGAGTAATGTATGTATTAGATGAGCCATCCATTGGTTTACATCAACACGATAATGATCGCTTAATTGCTACCCTCAAGCACTTACGTGATTTAGGTAATAGTGTTTTAGTAGTTGAGCATGATGAAGATATGATTCGTTCCGCCGATTACATAATTGATATTGGCCCAGGGGCTGGCGTACATGGGGGCCAAGTGGTGGCCATTGGCACGCCGACCGAAGTTGAAAATAATCTTGGTTCTCTTACTGGCGATTATTTAGCCGGACGTGAACGTATTGAAGTACCAGAAAAACGCATTCCGGTAGGCGAACACTTCCTCACTATTTTGGGTGCACGGGGCAATAATTTACAAGCGGTCAATGCAAGCATCCCAGTGGGGCTAATGACTTGTGTTACTGGCGTATCGGGCTCTGGTAAATCAACCCTGATTAACGATACCCTACACTTTGCTGTAGCTCAGCATTTATATGGCTCGAGCACAGAACCTGCAGCCCATGATGGCATTGAAGGACTTGATCATTTTGATAAAGTGATTAGTGTCGACCAGTCACCAATTGGGCGCACACCGCGCTCAAACCCAGCTACCTATACGGGGCTTTTTACCCCCATTCGCGAATTATTTGCAGGCGTACCTGCGGCTCGTGAGCGCGGCTATGAGGTGGGCCGTTTTTCTTTTAACGTTAAAGGCGGTCGCTGCGAAACCTGTGAAGGTGATGGAGTATTAAAAGTAGAAATGCATTTTTTGCCAGATGTCTATGTGCCCTGCGATGTTTGTCATGGCAAGCGTTATAACCGCGAAACCTTAGATATTCGTTATAAGGGCAAGAATATTCATGAAGTTCTGTCAATGACGATTGAACAAGCACATGAATTTTTTGCTGCCGTTCCGGTAGTTAAGCGTAAATTAAAAACCCTACTCGATGTTGGCTTAGGCTATGTGAAACTAGGACAAAGTGCTACCACCCTATCAGGCGGGGAAGCGCAACGCGTCAAATTGTCGCTTGAACTTTCGAAGCGGGATACCGGCAGAACACTCTATATTTTGGATGAACCCACCACTGGCCTTCATTTTCATGATATTCAGCTCTTACTAACGGTAATTCATACGCTCAAAAAACAAGGTAATACGATTGTAGTAATTGAACATAATTTAGATGTGATTAAAACCGCCGATTGGATTATTGATTTGGGTCCTAAAGGCGGAGCTGGTGGTGGTCAAATTATTGCCACTGGAACCCCCGAAGAAGTAGCAAAAAATTCTGCAAGCTTTACTGGTCTCTATTTGGCGCCCTTACTCAAAAAAGGGCGTGCGCCTAAGACGCTAGCAAAACCTTTTCAATCTAATAAGAAAAAACTCAATACCGAATTAGCCGACTCATTTGCTGAAGCTAGCAAATAAGGCTATATCAGTTTTGCTTCGGCAATTTCTAGCGCCTCAGAATTACCTGAAAGCACTAAAATATCATTTGCTTGTAAGTGCATCTCGGGCTTTAATTCAAGCTTGGTGTACTCGGTGCCAGTTAGCTTACGTCTGACTGCTTGTACCGTAATTCCATCTAGTTCTAGATGCAATTGGTCTAAGGTCATACCAATACTTACTGCCCCAGGCGGTAAGGTAACCGTATGCAAGCGCCACGCTTCGTTTTCACTAAAATCATCATCGGTAGAGCCCCGAAAATAGCCACGTAATAAGCTATAACGCGCTTCACGTGCGGAAGTAATGATTCTTACCACCTTGCGCATCGGCACGCCCATAATGAGTAAGACATGGGAAGCTAACATAAGGCTGCCCTCAATTAATTCAGGGATGACTTCGGTAGCACCTGCGGCTTGCAATTTGCCTAAATCTGCATCGTCAGTGGTGCGAACCAATACCGTCATGCCAGGCCGAATTTTTTCAACTTGATGTAGCACCTTTAAGCTACCAATCGTATCAGCAAAGGTAATCACCACTGTTTTAGCTCTTGCTAGACCTGCGGCGACTAAGTAATTTTCGCGGCTAGCATCACCATACACCACATGATCTCCAGCCGAGGCCGCCTCGGCAATGCGATCTGGATCGAGATCTAAGGCTAGATAAGGGATTTTTTCTTGATCCAGTAAACGCGCTAAACTTTGACCCGAGCGCCCAAAGCCGCAAATAATGACATGTTGATCATTGCGGACACTTTGTGCGGCGACGCGTGTGATAGCAAGCGACTGTAAAAGCCACTCTGTACTAGCAAAGCGCATCGCAATACGATCACTAAATTGAATTAAAAAAGGCGCTCCCAACATTGATAAAAGCATCGCCGCTAACACCGCTTGACTAAGCAGGGGATCAATTAAATCTAAGCCATCGATTTGGGTAAGCAATACAAAACCAAATTCCCCTGCCTGCGCCAAACATAAGCCGGTGCGGATGGCAACTCCAGGGCTTGAGCCAAACATACGAGCTAAAACTGCAATCACTACAAATTTTAATACTAATGGTGCAATCAATAAAAGTAATACAAGGTGCCACTGAGCTGCAAGTACATGCAAATCTAACAACATACCGATAGAAATAAAAAATAGGCCTAGTAACACATCACGAAATGGCTTAACGTCCTCCTCAACCTGATGGCGATAAGGTGTTTCTGAAATTAACATTCCTGCTAAAAAAGCACCTAAGGCTAAAGACAAACCAAAATAAGCGGTGATGGCGGCCATTCCTAAAACAATTAATAGCAAATTGAGCATAAACAGTTCTTGCGAACGTAAGCGCGCTACCACCCTAAACCAACGACTCATGAGAGTTTGACCAATAAAAAAGATCAGCACTAAAGCAACCGTCAGTTTGATTGCAGTAAGCGATAAGGCAACCAATAAATCGTGAGGATTTTTGCCTAAGGAGGGCAACAAAATTAAGAGAAAAACCACTGCTAAATCTTGGAACAACAAAATACCAATCACATTGCGGCCATGCTCCATTTCTAATTCAGCGCGGTCAGCAAGCAATTTAGTCACAATTGCAGTAGAAGACATCGCTAAAGCTCCGCCAAGAGCAATCGATGCATGCCAAGACAAGGGATAAAGTGAGCTAATTAAAAAACTGGCTGGCAAGGCCAAAATCATCGTAATGACTACTTGGCTGCCGCCCAAGCCAAAAACGATCGTACGCAAGGCCTTTAATTTGTGTAAATTGAATTCCAGCCCAATGGAAAACATTAAGAAGACCACGCCAAACTCGGCTAAATACTTGACTGTTGCTGAATCGTTAGCTACTGCTAGGGCATGTGGACCAATTAAAATACCAATGGTTAAATAGCCCAAAATTGGCGGTAAGCCAAAATAGCGGAAAATAAGAACCCCGGCTACACCAGAGCCAAGCAAAATGAGCGTTAATTGAAGGACTGACGGCATATACTCACTCCATGATAGCTAAGACCCATGACCGTACCCTAAAGCTGGCCCGCGATACTCTCACGCTTGAGGCCGAGGCCTTGCAAGCCATGCGGGATCGCCTGCAAGGCGAAAATGCTGAAACCCTCATTCGAGCAGTGGAATTACTGCATGACTGCAAGGGTCGCATTGTGGTCTCAGGTATTGGTAAGTCGGGACACATTGCCCGCAAAATTGCAGCAACCTTTGCCTCCACCGGCTCGCCCGCTTTTTTTGTTCACCCAGCTGAAGCTAGCCATGGTGATTTAGGTATGGTGACGCGTGATGATGTATTTGTAGCACTGTCTAATTCTGGCGAAACCGAAGAATTACTAACCATTCTGCCGATCATTAAACGTACCGGAGCCAAGCTGATTGCCTTAACCGGGGCACCGAATTCATCCTTAGCAAGCTTAGCTGATGCACACTTAGATACCAGTGTGGCAAAAGAAGCTTGCCCACACAATTTAGCGCCTACCACTAGTACCACGGCGGCTTTAGCAATGGGCGATGCCTTAGCGGTTGCTTTGCTTGATATCAAAGGATTTCAAGCAGAAGAGTTTATTCGCTCGCATCCAGGTGGTCGCTTAGGCAGAAAACAATTTAGCTATGTTAGCGAAGTGATGCGTCCCCTTAACCAAACTCCGCAGATTAGCATTAATGCCACGCTTTCTGCGGCGCTTTTAGAAATGAGTGCCAAACAAATGGGTATGGTTATTGCCTTAAATCATGAACAAAAAATTGTAGGTATTTTTACCGATGGAGATGTGCGCCGCTTACTTGAAAAAACTATCGACTTAAGCGGTATTTCTTTGCAGGCTGCCATTACCAATCAGCCCCATACCATACCCCCTGAACTATTAGCTGAAGAGGCAATTGAAATGATGGAAAAATTTCGGATTAATCATTTGGTAGTAACTGCCCCAGATGGCAGCCTATTAGGCGCACTTAATTTGCATGATTTATTTGCCGCTAAAGTGATTTAACCCTATATATTTATTTATCTTTATGCCCACTGCTTTTAATGCCCCCGTGAGTAATGCCTTAAGTCGCTTTCCGCAAGCGTGGGACCGAGCTGCCCGGGTGAAGGTACTAATTTTAGATGTCGATGGCGTGCTTACCAATGGGCAGATTTTTTTAGGGCCAGATGGCAAAGAACTTTACAAAGCCTTCGATATTCAAGATGGCTTAGGGATTAAATTGCTACAGCAATGTGGTATTTCCTGTGCTGTAATTACAGGTCGCAACTCTCCTATTGTAAGTGCGCGCTGTACAGAGCTAAACATCACGCACCTTTTTATGGGAGTAGCTCAAAAAGATGTTGTACTTGATCAATTGCTAAACACCATTAACCTTAAGCGTGATCAAGCGGCAGTGATGGGGGATGATTGGCCCGATCTAGCAATGATGCGTCAGGCAGGATTGGTGGCTTGTCCAGCCTCGGCCCATGCTGGAGTTAAGCAACAAGCTCATTTTATTACTGCCCAAGCAGGTGGAAATGGCGCTGTACGCGAGTTGTGCGATCTTATTTTAAAAGCGCAAAATCAGTACGAAGTATTATTGCAAAAGGCTGCTGGGTAAAAAATGACATGGAACTTACAGCGACTGCAAAACGGTATATTGCGTACCCTATTCAGCTTATTGCCGCTGGTATTAATGGTAATTTTAACTCTTTCAACTTATTGGTTAGTAGAGAAAAATGCTTTGCCCTCGCTACCCTCAATAACCCCAGCTCGCTTGCATGTTCCCGATTACACCATTACTAATGGTGCCTTAAATACCCTCAATGAGTTAGGAGAGACTAAAAATCGGGTAATCGGTAAAAAGTTAATTCACTTTGAGGACGACGCAACTATTGATATTAATGCGCCTCGCATGCGTTCGTTTCAACCGCCCAAGGTGCCGATAACCGTCCAAGCAGATTTCGGCCATCTCGATGGTGATATTTCAATTCTCGATTTATCGGGTCATGCGGAAATTTTTCGTCCTGCACAAGCGGCCCAAGAAAATCAAAGAGCTTCAGCGCGAATGATTATGCTTTCCGATTACTTTCAGGTGCTGATTAACGAAGATTTGATTAATACTCGCTACCCCTTAACCCTTGAACAAGGCCTGTCGATCTTGACTTCAAATGAGGGTGGGAGCTTTAATAATGTAACCCAAACCATGACTTTATTTGGCAAAGTGCAAGGTCGTATTGAACGCGAACAACAAGGCCAACGTTAAGATGCTAAAAACCATTGTTAATCTTTCCTTGATTGCGCTAAGTATTTGCTGCACTTGTTTTTCCCCACTCAGTAAGGCAGAAAAAGCAGATCGGGATAAAGCCCTAGTTCTTAATGCTGATGCGGTTTCAATTGATGATGTTGAACAACGTTATATTTTAAAAGGTGAAATTTTATTAGTTAAAGGCAGTATTGTGATTACTGGTGAAAATGCCGATATTCAAATTGACCCTGAGGGGTATCAAGCAATTCATATTAAAGGTGCCCCAGAACGGGTTGCTAGTATTCGTGAAAGACGCGAGGGGCCTGCCGAAGAATTTATGCAAGGGCGGGGTAAAGAAATTTTGTACGATAATAAAAATGAGGTCTTCACTTTAATTGGTGAGGCAAACTTTAAGCGCCTTTTAAATATGCAAACTCTTGACACTTTATCTGGTTGGAAAATTCAGTACGATGATCAAAAGCAACGCTACCTAGTGATCCCACCTACCACTGATTCTGCTCTGCTGAATTCACCCCCACTAGCGCGAGCTATTTTAATGCCTCGACGCAAGACACCCATTAAATGAAATTAGAGCACCCAACAACTAATCAACCTGCCATTTTAATTGCGCAGCATTTACAAAAAAAGTATGGCTCACGTGCAGTTGTGCGCGATGTCACGATTGAGGTTAAAAGCGGAGAAGTGGTTGGGCTACTTGGTCCAAACGGTGCTGGCAAAACAACTTCTTTTTATATGATCGTGGGTTTAGTGCCCTTCGAGAGCGGCACTATTTTGCTAAATGGCGTAGAAATTAGTCATTTAGCAATTCATGAGAGAGCACGCATGGGCTTGTCGTATTTACCGCAAGAGGCCTCAGTATTTCGTAAACTGACGGTTGCTGAAAATATTCAAGCGGTACTTGAGTTACAAGTTCAAGGTGGCAAATCGCTTAGTAAAAAAGAGTTGCGACAACGGCTCGATGAGTTATTAAATGAACTTCAAATTGCCCATTTACGCGATAACCCTGCCTTATCTCTTTCTGGTGGCGAACGTAGGCGCGTAGAAATTGCCCGTGCCCTCGCCTCACAACCAAAGTTTATTTTGCTCGATGAACCCTTTGCAGGGGTTGATCCCATAGCTGTAGGAGAAATTCAGCGGATTGTGCGCTTTTTGCGTGATCGCCAAATTGGCGTACTAATTACTGACCATAATGTTCGTGAAACCCTAGGTATTTGTGATCATGCTTACATCATTAGCGAAGGAAGTGTATTAGCAGCTGGCAAGCCCGATCAAATTATTCTAAATGATGCTGTTAGGCGGGTTTATTTAGGTGAAAATTTCCGCATGTAAGTAAAATTGGTGAAACTCTTGGAATTGCTTCAAATCACTGCTAACCTAGAGTTTCATCGCTGCAAAAATAGCCTTAAACTATCTAGGACTTACTCATGAATCTAAAAATTAATAGCCGTCATCTTGAAGTTACCCCAGGAATACGTATGCACCTTGAAAATGGGGTACAAAAAATTCTTAAACACTTTGATCAAGTAATTGATGCTTCAGTATTTTTGATGATCGATAATGCAAAAGAAAAAGATTTGCGGCAAACTGCTGAAATTACCCTCCATCTTAAAGGCAAGGAACTCTTTGCTCAAGCACACCACGCTGATCTATATCATGCGATGGATAGCGTAGTTGATAAATTAGAGCGGCAAGTAATGAAATACAAAGAGAAACATCAAGACTATCAGCATGAAAAGCCTTTTGAATGAATGTTCTAACACCCTTATTTACTACTGAATGCATTGCATTAAATTGCCCTGCAAAAAATAAGGGTGAGGTTTTTGCTGCTGCTGCTAGCTTATTTGCCAGTCAACTCGATACCATTTCAGCCGATTCTGTCTTGAGTTTTCTAAATGCCCGTGAACAGCTGGGCTCAACTGGCTTAGGTGCTGGCGTAGCAATTCCCCACGGGCGCGTCAAAGGCCTAAAGCATCCGTGCGCGGCTTTTATTAAAGTTGCTAACCCAATTGACTTTGCCGCACCCGATCAATTACCTGTGACAATTTTGGTCTTTCTTTTGGTGCCAGAAAAAGCCACCCAAGAACATCTTGAAATTCTTTCGGCTATTGCCCAAATTCTTTCTGACTCAAGCGCGCGTACTGCCTTAGAACATGAAGGTGATCCCGAAAAAATATGTCAGTTATTGTGCCAATGGAAGACCTAAAACATGACGCAGTCATTGCTCCTTGAAAGTTTATCAGCCCAACAAATTTTTGATGATAATGTTGGTGATCTAAAGCTTTCCTGGGTCGGTGGTCTTGAGGGTGCTGACCGTAAATTTCCGGCTGAAGCAGTATTGGCTGCCTCTGCTTCATCTGATTTAGTGGGCCACTTAAACCTTATTCACCCTAGCCGAATTCAAATTTTTGGCACGCAGGAAGTTGCCTATCACGCTGCACTTGAGCCCGAACAACGCCATGCACAACTAGCGAGCATGCTCTCAAAAGATCCTCCTTGTGTGGTTGTGGCTGATGGGCAAGAACCCGATCCTGATCTGCAACTCTACTGCCAACGCTCATCAACCCCATTATTTGCTACGACTATTTCTGCAGCAACTGTAATTGATAACCTGCGTACCTATTTAAGCAAAATTGGTGCGCCACGCGTTACGATGCATGGCGTCTTTATGGATATTTTGGGCTTGGGCGTTTTAATTATGGGTGAATCGGGACTTGGTAAAAGTGAATTGGGCCTCGAATTAATTTCACGGGGACATGGTTTGGTCGCTGATGATGCGGTCGATTTTGCGCGCCTTGGCCCTGATTATGTTGAGGGTCGTTGCCCAATTATTTTGCGTGATTTATTGGAGGTTCGAGGTCTAGGTTTACTAGATATTCGTACTATTTTTGGTGAAACTGCAGTGCGTCGCAGGCTGAAGTTACGTTTAATTGTGCAATTAGTACGGCGTTCCGATGGCGAATTTGAACGCCTGCCCATCGAGGCGCAACATATTGGTGTCCTTGATGTGCCTATTCGTACCGTTAAAATTCAGGTTGCCGCGGGTCGCAATTTAGCTGTTTTAGTCGAAGCGGCTGTTCGTAATACCATTTTGCAACTGCGTGGTATTGATACCTTAAAAGAATTCATCGAACGCCAACGTAGTCAAATGAATGCTGAGGCAGAAAGCAATAAGCTACAAGGGCGTTTACTTTAAGATGCAAATTCATCTCATTACCGGTATTTCAGGCTCGGGAAAATCAGTAGCGCTACGCGCCTTTGAAGATTCTGGTTACGACTGTATAGATAATTTACCCGTGTCACTTTTAGAGTCCTTAATCACTACCCTTGAAACTGAAAAACGTGAGCGCGTTGCAGTTGCGATTGATGCCCGCCGTGGCAGTTCAATTGTGCAATTACCGCAACTACTTGAGAAGCTTCAAGCAAAACATCAGGTACGCGTTCTATTTATTAATGCCGATACTAATACTTTGGTGCAACGCTTTTCTGAAACTAGGCGTCGTCATCCACTCTCTGTGACAATTGGTGTTAACTCTGAGCAGACCTTAGCCAGCACCTTAATTGAAGCGCTTGATCTTGAACGTAAGCTTCTCGAACCATTAAGCAAAGAGGCTCACAGTATTGACACGAGTAATCTGCCTGCCCATACCCTACGCTCTTGGATTCAAGATCTCATTAAAGATAAGCCAGTGGGCTTAACCGTCATTCTTGAATCATTTGGTTTTAAAAAAGGTTTGCCAGGCGAGGCCGATTTGGTATTTGATGTCCGTTGTTTACCTAATCCCTACTACGACAAAATATTGCGGCCTTTAACTGGCAATGATGAGCCAGTTAAAATTTTCTTAAGCGCAATTCCCGAAGTAAATGCCATGGCAGATGATATTATTCGCTTTGTGCAAAACTGGTTACCCCATTACATTGCTGATGGTCGTAGTTACCTCACCATTGCCGTAGGCTGTACTGGTGGACAACATCGTTCGGTTTATTTAATTAATCGGCTCGGTAAAGTACTAGAGCAAAATACTACTAATGCGTTACCAATTCATTTGCTTTATCGCCACCGTGAATTAGATTCCAATTTCGAAAAATAATTCGAATTGCCTGTGGCAGCCCAAGCCTATCAAGCTGATCGATCTTGCACCAAGCATAATCTGCAGTTTTAAGAAGTGGTGCCTTGGCTAATTTAATACGCCACGGATGAATCCTTAAAACCCGATGGGTAAAAACATGCTTCAACTGCGAACCCGATTCAGGTTTGTCGCTCAATTCAAGCAATAAATCCGCTGCTTGCCCAGTAGTAAAAACCATCTGCAGTAATTTTTTGGCGCTGATATTTTTTTTTATTTTTTGAGTCTGCTGCAAATGATCTGCTGCTTGTTGTTGCCAACTTGATTCAGGTAAAGACCACAAGCCGCCCCAAATACCGTTGGCAGCTCTACGCTGCAGTAAAACTTGATCTTGCGCCTGAATAATAACCATGGTGCAAGTAAATTCAAGTGATCTGGCTTTCGGTATTTTTATTGGTAAATGAAGTACCTGCTGGGTTTTTTTGGCAATGCATTGGCCAGCAAAAGGGCATTTTTTTACTTGCTTATTTTCGTTGTTTAAGCAAATTGGCTGCCGCGCAGTACAGTAGGTTGCACCAAAATCCATTAGAGCTTGTGTATAGCGGGGCATATCTTCATTTGCTGTGGGTAAAAGATTTTGTGCTAATTGCCATAGTTGATCACTAACTTGCTTGCTCTGCACATTGCCATTGATGCCAAATAATCTTGCAAGTACACGTTTTACATTCGCATCCAAGATAGGTACGCGGAGCTTAAAAGCAAATGCGGCAATAGCTCCTGCTGTAGATCGACCTACCCCCGCCAAATTTTCTAATTGTGCTAATTGCTCAGGAAAATGGCCGCCATACTCTTGCACAATTTGCTGTGCACAGGCATGTAGATTTCGTGCACGGGCGTAGTAACCAAGGCCGCTCCACTCGGCTAAAACATCATCTAAGGGGGCAGCAGCTAGCGCCAGAACCGTAGGAAAACGTTGCAATAATTGGGGGAAACGCTCAAGTACGGTGCTGACTTGAGTTTGTTGCAACATAATTTCAGAAACCCAAATCGCATAGGGATCATGTAAGTTTTGCCATGGTAAGTCCTTGCGACCAGCCTGCGTATGCCAGCGCAAAAGTGTTGCGGCAAATTGCGGGGACGTTAGCGTTTTTGGCACACTGGACAATAATAGCTTGAGCGCTGACTTTGCACTATTTGACGTATCGGTGTTTGACAAGCTCGACAAGCCTCTCCCCGTCGACCATATACTTTGGTTTGCATCATAAAGTGGCCAGGTTCGCCATCGCTATTGACAAAATCGCGCAATGAACTACCCCCTGCTTTTATGGCAAGGCTTAAGACTGCACGAATGGCGGTGGCTAAACGAACACAATTAGGCCGACTTAATCGTCCGGCTAATTTAGCAGGATGTATCCCTGCAGCAAAAAGGCTTTCAGAGCAATAAATATTGCCTACACCCACCACCGTTTGTCCAGACAACAAAAATTGCTTAACTGCGATGGTGCGACCGCGCGAGGCTTGATAGAGCAAATCGGCGGCGGCGGCTCCCGCAAAATCTGCTGATAGGGGCTCTACGCCCAGTTTGCTAAGCAAGGAATTGTTCGCAATTGGCCCTTTACTATGGGGATGCCACAGCACTGCACCAAATTTTCTGGGATCATGCAACCGTAAGCTCAAGAGTCCAAAATAAAAAATTACGCGGTCGTGCGGTTTAGGCAAATCAGCTGCCGGCAAAATCCGTAAAACACCAGTCATACCTAAGTGAATCAGCAAATATCCCTCATTTAGACGCAATAGCAAGTACTTACCGCGGCGCTCAATAGCTTGTACTTGTTGCCCACAAATGAGTTGAGCCAGTTTTTTTGGTACTGGCCAGCGTAAGCGTCCATCCCGAATCTCAAGGCTAGAGATACGGCGCCCCTCAATATGGCTTTGAATACCAAGACGGGTTACTTCTACTTCAGGTAGTTCAGGCATCTATAGATTGTAGTTTCGGAGATTAGAATGGGGTTATGAAACCTTTTTTAGCCCTTCGTTTTGCCTTTGCCTTTGCCCTCATCATTGGTCTTGGAATCTCCTTACCAACTGAAGCCCAACCGCCCCCAGTTCAAAAAGAGGCTTTTGAAGAGCGTGGCGGTGGGCAGACTATTTTTGAAATATTAGCAGCTGAAATTGCCCTGCAACGCGGTGAATTTGGTTTAGCGTATCAAACCTATTTGAGCCTAGCGCGCAAAACCCGTGATCCTCGGTTAGCGCAACGGGCAATGGAAATTGCTTTAACAGCTGGGGCCCCTGATAGCGCCCTAGAAGCAGCTGAAAGCTGGGATAACTTAGCGGGTAATTCTTCAAGTAATTCAAAAGAAGTATTAGTTACTTTGTTGATGCTAAACCAACGCTGGGCTGATGCCGTACAGCCGACCATTGTGCTACTCAATAGCCAAAATTTCGCCGAACGTGAAGCGACCTTAAAGCGCTTAACCCCACTATTTGCAAAAGCAAACAATGAAGATGCAGCAATGCGGGCCTTTTACAGCATTATTTCTGCAATTAAACCATTGCCGCAAGATAAAGACCTGCTTTTTCTTTATTCAATGGCGGCAGATAAAGCTGGTCAGCCAGCAGAAATGGAAAAAGTATTGCGCCTCATTTTGCTAAAAAATCCAAATGATGTAAATGCTTTAAATGCCTTAGGCTACTCTTTGGCAGACCGTAAACAAAAATTACCTGAAGCCTTTGAATTAATCAACAAAGCACATCAACTTTCTCCCAATGATGCTTTTATCTTAGATAGCTTAGGATGGGTTAATTTTCGTTTAGGCAATATTGCTCTAGCTACGCAGCAGCTTCAACTAGCCCTACAAACTAAACCCGAGGCTGATATTGCTGCCCATTTAGGCGAAGTCCAGTGGAGTCAAAACCAAACCAGTGCTGCTCAAGATTCTTGGCGGCAGGCAGAAAAATTAGATGCGAATAATGCTACTTTACGTGAAACTTTAACTCGCCTTAAACCAGATTGGGTCAGCCACAATGAAACTAAATCGGCTCAGTGGGATGGTCGCTTTTCAGTGAAAGTAACTGGTAGCGTAGAAGGCCGAAATCAAGGCGGTTCAGGTGGTTTTACTCTTACTCAAACTCAATTAAATGACGTCTTAGAAATTCGTAATCCAATTGGTGGGGCGCTAGCTAAAATTACGATTACGCCTAGCGAAGCTACTCTAGAACGTAATGGCGAAACAATTAAGGCATTTGATGCCGATACTCTAGTAATGAATGCATTAGGCCTTGCATTGCCCGCCCGTGGCCTATCTGATTGGCTGCGAGCTCAGGCTAGACCGGGAAGTAGTGCTAGCGTTGAACGCAATAGCGATGGTCAAGTAACCCAAATAAAACAAGATGGTTGGGCGTTAACTTACGATTGGCTAAATATTAATAAGCTTGAAAAACTGACCATGCTGCGCAATACCAATCTGGGTTCAGTTGAAGTTCGGTTGGTTTTTGACTATGCCAGTAACTAAGAAAATTCAACTTTTAGCGCCCGCGAAACTTAATTTATTTTTACATATAGTGGGTCAACGTGCAGATGGCTATCATCTGTTGCAATCAGTTTTTCAATTGATCGACTGGTTTGATTTAATTACGCTAGAGGTCGTTGCTGATCAGCAGATTGAGCGCCTCACACCACT
>CAJASX010000070.1 GCA_903944725.1 uncultured beta proteobacterium | reverse complement strand
GAGTGGGAATAAAAGGTTTTTAATTGTTCTGAAAATTTTTTTAGTGCAAACTAGGCTTGTAGCACACGCCTAGTTTTTTTGCTAAAGCTTCTAATTTTTTGTCCTTTGTCCAAATCTTTGCTTCTTGAGTAATTAATGTAGATGCTAATAATGAGGTATCTATTGCCCCACAACCTGAATCGTATAAATCATTAGATTCAATTAAGCCCATGATCTCAAAAGTAGTTGCGGTTTTAACAATTTGCAACTTAGCTATAGAAGCTAATGTTTTGAGACGTGGTGCAGGTGGCGATCCACAAGCAATTTCTAATAAGATCAGCGGGTGACAGAGTACCTGGTCATTACTAAGAAGGGTAATTAGGCTTTCGCTACGATGTCTGAAGTGATGTACCCAAACAGAAGTATCCACAAGTACCATATTAATAACTCTGTAGTGTTTTGGTTCGTCTTCTTGGTATAGATTTCATTTTTGGTGCTTTTCCACCTAACGCAGCAAGTCGTTTGGCAGACCCCACTCGAATAAATACCTTAAGTGCTTCACGAAAAAGCTCTGACTTCTCGATGTTGGGTTCAATAATTTCGAGTGCTTGGGCATAAAGCTTATCGTCAATTGTTACTGTGGTTCGCATTTTTAACCCTATTATGTGAATCAGATTTGATGAATTATAGCATCAAAAATAACATCATGTTCGTTTTAGAAAAGTTATACAGTACACCTTAGTGCGCGCGGTAACTCGGCCAACTATTTTGGCTTTAGGGTAACGGCTTAAGAGACATGAAATTGTTTATCATGGGGAACCGGAAATTAATTAATTCACAAACTGGAGCAATCGATGCCTTTCTCACGCCGCCTTTTCATGCTATCTGCCGCTTTGGCTCCCTTTGGCTGTGGTTCAATGGGGTTTATACGTGGCACCGCAGTTGCCGCCCCAAACCCCATGCCTGCAGTACGTCTACCGCAGGTTGGGCAAGAGTGGTCGTATTTGCAAACCGACATGTTTAATGGTAATAGGCTAGGTACCTTAACTGAACGGGTGCAATCGGTAGGCTCGCAAATTGTGATTGCCCGTTCAATGGACACCAGTGCTGCAACATCTAGTACCAGTACCGGTGTATTTGGCGCGATCATGAAAGACATTAATCAAATTAATGAACCAATAGGTTCAATGGGTAATGAAGTACAAGGCCCATGGGGTACTTTTTTAGCTAACCCCAATTGGAAAACCTTACTGCTATTTAATCCTGGTGTACCCGCATGGCCCCAGCAGTTAAATGCTTCATGGAGCAAGCAAACCAATACTAAGTATCAAGTTGCTGGATATGCCGGGTATACCTTTCAATGGGAAGAATATATGAGTGCTAGTGGCTGGGAAACCATCACGGTTCCTGCTGGCACATTTACAGCATTAAAGTTTAGTAGCTTAGTCAATTACACCAGCCCCGATGCCAATAGGACTAATTGCATTTGGCGAGAAACCTGCTGGTTTGCTCCGCAAGTTGGGCGTTGGGTAGCGCGAGAATCATCGGGATCCTATATGTTGATAGGCGTTATGCAATCGCCATTTTTAGAAAATGAATATGCTTGGCAGCTCTCTTCTTGGAAATAAATCTACAACGACGTGTTTGTTTAATTGCCTTAGGCGCTTTGCCTAGCGCGTGCATTACCCCCATTCCTTACCCAGCCTCAACTGCTGGGGCAGTACCAGTTATTGCGCCACAAATGCGCCTACCAAAATTGGGACAACAATGGGTTTACGCTGTTCGCAATATTTTTAACCAAGAAACAGTCGATACGGTTACCGAAACTATTGTGCAAATAGGCGAGCAAATTCGGATTGAACGTAACTCGCAAAAGTTTGGTCCACTCGCAGATGAAATTCAAGGGCCATGGGGCAAGATCATTCAAGACCCCCATTGGCAACCCGCACAAAAATTTATTAAGCCTTTACCCCTTTGGCCTGAAAAACTTGAGCTTGGCTGGTCTGGCTTTTTTCGTGATCGTTATCAAGTACTAGGTTATCCCGATGCCGATTTTGCTTGGCTAGTAACTATTACTGCAGTAGCTTGGGAAAAAATTCGTACTCCAGCTGGATCTTTTTTAGCTTTGAAATACAGTAGTGATTCACCTTATTTTGAAAGTAACGATGTTTCGCGGTTGGCGAATTTGCGTAATGAAGAAACTTGGTTAGTACCAGAAATTGGACGCTGGGCAATTCGGCGTAGTATGGGGCGCTACCTCTTGGGAGGTATGATTTGGACTGGCTCTTTTTGGGAAGATTATCTAGAGTGGGAATTGCAGTCATGGAAGTAAATTTTTCACTAGCCAATCTACCCTCCCAGCAATTTAACTAATGTATAGCGTTAAAGAAATTTTCCCCACCTTGCAGGGGGAGGGCGCGCAGGCTGGGCGAGCTGCTGTATTTTGCCGTTTCTCGGGTTGTAATTTGTGGAGCGGCAGAGAAGAAGATCGCGCTACTGCCATTTGTCAATTTTGTGATACTGATTTTGTTGGCGTCGATGGTAGAGGGGGTGGTAAATTTGCTAATGCAAATGATTTAGCAGCTGCGATTACAGCAATCTGGCTAGAAACAAATGCAGGTAGCAATTACCGATACGTGGTTTTTACTGGCGGTGAACCAGCCTTGCAACTCGATAGTGCCTTGCTAGATGCCTTACATAAGCACCATTTTGAAATTGCGATTGAAACCAATGGCACTTTACCATTGCCTGCGGGCATTGATTGGGTTTGTGTGAGCCCAAAAATTGGCGCCGATTTAGTGATTAAGCAAGCGGATGAAATTAAATTAGCGATTCCGCAAATTGGACATACTCAGCTAGAGTTAATCCTGAAACGATTTGAAGGGATGGATTATCGCCACCGTTTTTTACAACCTATTGACGGCTTAGAGCGTGATGCCAATACGGCTTTAGCGGTAAAGCTTTGTCAAAAAAGACCCTTATGGCGTTTAAGCCTGCAAACTCATAAATATATTGGGATGCCTTAATATTAGACCTATGATCACAATTACACGGCGACTAGAATTCGATGCAGGCCACCGTATTCCGAATCACGATGGGCAATGTGCCCATCTTCATGGACATCGATATGCCTTAGAGATCACCATAGCTGGTGAAGTTTTACAGCATCCCGGATCATCTGATGATGGTATGGTGCTCGATTTTGGTGATATCAAGCGTCTGGCGCAAGAAAATTTAGTAGGCAAATGGGACCATGCTTTTTTGGTAGCCAAAGAAGATCAGCGGGTTGTGACTTTTTTAGAAAGTATGCCAAACCATAAAACTGTGATCTTAGATGAGGTGCCTACCGTAGAAAATTTAGCGCGCATTGCTTTTGCTATCCTAGAGCCTATTTTTAAGCTTGCCTTTCATGAGCGGCTTTTTTTGGCTGCGATTCGTTTATATGAAACACCCAATTGTTGGGCCGATGTATTAAGTAAAACTGCCGTGAAAGTATAATTTGATGAGTGCAATAAGATGAGCATCACTTTAGGCCAATCAGAAAACCAGTTTAAGCAAGCATATTCTGCTGATCGTAATTTTATGGCGCTAGCTATTAAACAAGCCCAATTGGCAGCAGCAAAAGGCGAGGTACCAGTAGGCGCCGTGTTAGTGAGGGATGGTATGGTCATCGCTAGCAGCTTTAATCAACCGATAACTAAGCATGATCCTAGTGCCCATGCTGAGATGAACGTATTGCGTTTGGCAGCGGCGCAGTTAGGTAATTACCGCTTGCCTGGTACCACTCTCTATGTCACTCTTGAGCCTTGTCTAATGTGTTGCGGAGCGGTACTACATGCGCGTGTCGAACGCTTAGTTTATGGTGCGCCTGATGCCAAAACAGGAGCAGCCGGTAGTGTGCTCAATGTTTTTGCTGTGCCGCAAATTAATCATCAGACCACTGTAACTGGTGGGGTCTTAGGGGATGATTGCGGTCACTTGTTGCGAACTTTCTTTCAGGCGCGGCGCTAATGCAGCTTCATCTAATAGCCCCTTCTGGCGCTGCTTTAGATCAGCGTAGCCCAAGCAATGCGGTGCGCTACTTAGGTGAGCAAGGCCTTACAGTGGGTAATTTGGCTTGTGTCAAACGAGTGCATCAACGCTTTGCAGGTACTGATGCCGAGCGTATAGCTGAACTCAATGCACTTACTGAGCTCGATGCTGACACGATTGTGATGGCAATGCGCGGTGGTTATGGTTTACAGCGTATTTTGGCAGGGATTCAATGGGTAGAGCTTGCCAATGCAGTGAATCGCGGCCTCCAAATTTGTGGCCATAGTGATTTTACTGCTCTGCAATTAGGCTTATTGGCTAAAACGGCGGCTATTAGCTTAGCCGGTCCAATGCTCAATTACGATTTTGGCCGACTTAATCAAGCTGGTGAGCCATTGATGCCCAATGCCTTCATGTGGCAGCATTTTCAGCGAGCCATTCATGATCGCCAATTAGATTGCCAAGTGCTAGAGTCGCAAGCCTACTTGGGAAATCAAGTAAATTCTGTAGAGACTCACGGCTTGTTATGGGGCGGTAATCTGACGATTCTGTGTACCTTAATGGGAAGTGAGTTTATGCCCAGCGCTGCTCAAACGAAGAATGGTATTTTATTTCTTGAGGATGTCAATGAGCACCCATATCGAATAGAACGGATGTTGATTCAGTTACTAGAAGCTGGCGTATTGGCGCAGCAGAGCGCAATTTTGTTGGGCAACTTTTCTGGCTATCACTTACTTGATCATGATCGTGGCTACGACTTATCGGCTGCGATTGCGTGGTTGCGAGAGTACTTACCACATTCAATTCCAATTTTGACTGGCTTGCCTTTTGGTCATTGCCCAGAAAAGCTTACTTTGCCTGTTGGAGCACAGGCTAATTTGACTGCAAATTTGCACGGGTTCAGCCTACAAGCGCATTGGTAGGTATTCGTGTATTAACAGTCTAAACTTCGGCGCTACTTAAATGAAAGCTAGCTTTGGAATCTTGTGCAAGAGCAGTCTTGAGCTCTGGCAAAGCAAGCGCTAATTTTTCTTTTAGTGTCCAGGGTGGGTTCACAATTAACATGCCGCTCGCTTGCAAGCGCCGCTCACCCGGAACATTGGCAACCCGAAGCTCTGCTTGTAACCAAGGCCTTGAGTAGTTCGCCAACACTTTTTTTAAGCGATCTACTAGAGCAATGGATTCACGGCGCGGCAATATCGGATACCAAAGGGCAAAACAGCCAGTAGCAAAACGTTGCAACCCTTCAGCAAGCGTCGTTTCAAGCAGCCGATAATCATTTTTATCTTCATAAGCTGGGTCGATTAAAATTAAGCCTCTGCGCCCTAGTGGCGGCAATAAAGCTTTAAGCCCACTAAAGCCATTGCTGGTATAAACATCAATTTGTTGGGCATTGGGTAGTTGCGCTACATTGCCTTGCAAAATAAGAATTTCTTTAGGATGCAATTCAAATAGTTTAAGGCGATCTTGTGGTCTTAATAGTCGCGCTAAAATAAAAGGTGAGCCTGGATAAATAGATAATTGCTCAGTTTGATTTTCAAATTGAACTTGCTGTAGTAAGTTTTCAAAAGCTGGCATCACTTTGGCGGCTAAACGTTCAATACCTAATTGCGCCTCTTTACTTACTTGCGAAAAACCATCCTGTAACTTATAAATGCCAGCACCAGCATGCGTATCAATAAATGTAATCGCCCCTGGCTTTTCTTGCAGATAGTGAATCAGCTCAATAAGCACAAGATGCTTCAACATATCAGCATGACCGCCAGCATGAAAAGCGTGGCGATAACTAAACATAGCAATGCATAATGAACAAGCGAATGACTAGGTAGACGTTTTTTGGCGGAGGCCAAAAACAGTAAGGGTGAGTAAAATAAAAATGACCCCAAGATTTTGTAAATAATGGTTTTCCGCAAAATCGATAGATGAATTTAGCAAAATATAGACGGTAACGAGGCCACCAAGTGCAATAAAACGTGGCCACCAGCCAGTGGCTAGTAATTGCTTGCTAGGTATTCTATCGGCTAGATAGGCGCCAATGAGGCCACACCAAAAGCCTAAGCCTGCTGCCACCAAAACATCGCTCAGCCAATGTACACCGAGGGCACTGCGTGAAATACCAACTAAGATGGCAAAGAAAAATAAAAGTAATAGGGCTTTGCGGTACGCTTGCTTAGCGCAGAAAAAAATTGCTGTAGCGACAGCAAAAGCAGTTAACGTATGGCCTGACGGCATCGAGTTTGTTAACAACATATCGCCATAGCGAAAAAAACTGCCTTCAACCAGCACGCCAGATGGGCGGGGCAAGTTCAATAAAGGTTTGAGGGTAGAGCTCATTACCGCCGTTAAGGCTCCTGCAAAAATTCCGGCACTTAAGATTCGGGGTGCGAGGATTAATAGCGGAAAGGCCATAGCAAAGAGGCCCCAGCCATTTCCTAAGAAAGTAAATGCAGCCCAAGCCCAGTTGGGTAGAATTTGACTTGCTTCATTGAGCGCTAAAAATGAACTGACTTGTTGGTTGGTGAAAAATAAACCAAGCCCCAATGCAATGGGAACTAGAGGTAAAAGCCAGAACAGCAGCCGGGGTGCGCGATTAATCGGCGGCATCCAGTTGGACTGTAACCTTGACGATGACTTCTGCAACCGTAATGGCCTGCATGCAGACATTATCTTGACAGGGCGTTTTGCGATGATTTGCTGCGCTAACGCAAGGCGAGCAAGCAAGCTGTGCGGTGATGGGTATCGAGCGCCCGAGCGAGCCATATAAAGCTGGAGTTTCAGGACCAAAAAGGACAACCGTGCGTAATTGGGTAACTGAAGAAAAATGGGCTGGACCAGAATCATTGGTAACCATGACTTTAGCTAGGGTGTATAAAGCGGGTAATTCTCCAAAGCTTACTTTGCCGGCAAAGTTAATGGCGCGCTCTACCTTTGCTTGTAGGCGAATGGCCTCAACATAAGCCACTTCATTTGCAGAGCCCGTAATGAGGATGAGATCATTTGGCCAGCGTGCATGAATTGCGGTAATCAGTTCTGCAAACCGTTGCGGGGCCCAGCGGCGTTGCGGTAATAAATCACTTGCATTGGGATTAATCAGGATGAGGCGTTGCACTTGGGTATCAAACGGAATTGCAAGATGCTGGGCTAATTGCATAATGCGCTCTTGTACAGTTTGAAGAACCTTCGGATCAATTTTGGCTTGTTCAATGCGGATCGCAGAATCGGGAATCGCAATTTTACTAAAAGGGATTTCGATGGTGTTTGCAAAAGCCGCATGCACTAAAGAAATAAAATTCTTAGCAATATGAATATGGGGGTTGTAATGCACCTTACGCGTTAGCATTGTGCCGCGCCATAAGCCTTCACCATGAAAAATATGGTAACCAACCCGACGTTGTGCGCCACAGAGCCCTGTTAAGAGGGCTGTAAAGCGCGAAAATAATTCTAGATCAATCACGGTATCAATTTTTTGCCGACGCGCTTGCCATAAAAAAGCCATAGAGTCACGCATGAGGCTAAATAAGCCTGATGCATCAATCGTAAAAATATGTTCAGGTTTAACAGTGTTTAATAAGCCTAAGCTTGTACGATTACTTTTAAAGATGAGAAAGTAAATTTCGGCACCGCGAGCTTGGGCTTCGCGCATGGCTGGGTCAACTAAAATTGCACTACCCATTTCTGATAGCTCTATAAAAAGTAATTTACGGGGTTGCTGCAAGGCAGGTTTAAAGGTTTCCTGCAGACGATCGAGCACAGCAACTACAGGGCTAATTAAGGCGCACAGGGGCACCCCAAGCCAATGGTCAATGGTGCGCATGGTGTTAACGCTAATACTCATTGGTTTGCCGCTTTATTTAAATTTTAATAGGGGATAAAGGCCGGGTAAAGCACAGAGCGCAGAAAAAGCCCCAAAACTAACTGAAGCCAAGACTGTTAAGGATGGATCAACACCCCACAACACTAGAACCGAGGACAGCGTTGCTTCACGTAAACCCCAGCCAGAAATACTAATTGGCAGCATTAGCAATAAGCTGAGGGCAGGCAAGCCAATCATCAAAGCTTCAATTGGCACTGCTGCGCCATAAGCCTTTAGGCAGCAGCTGAGCGCGACGATATTCAAGCAGTGAATGCCAATTGAGAAAGTAAGCTGTGCAATTGTTACGGGAAAGCCGAAGGCAAAACGAATGCCAGGTAAGGTAGCGGTCATCCGAAAGCGCGCTAAAATTTTTTCTAAGAGCCTTAGGCTTGGACCCCAAATTAAAATCAAAGCACCGATTAGGCCTGCTGATAGCATTACCGCTAGTACCCCGTAGCCTAATGCAATTCCCCAACTAGCTAAGGTTGCACCCCCTAGTACCAAACCAATGCCACCTAATAAATTATTACCCGCTAAGCCTAGCATGCGATCAATTAAAGTCATCGCAAAGCCCAGCCGTAACTTTGGGGTGGCGTGACCTAAATCAACTTCATGATGTAATTCTTCATCAAGCTCTTTTTTGCCCCCAACTTTGTCGTCGGCGGTGAGGTGACTTCCCGTTACGGCGCGATAACTATCGCCTCCTAAGGTACTTGGCAAACCTTGATTAATTAAGGTGCCTGCAAAATACAGTTTGATGTAAGCAAAAACACTGCCTTCAAAACCCACTTTGCGCATGAGTAAGGCCCAGCGAATGCCGCCGCAGGTAAAGGCGGTAAGAATAGCTAGTACAGCCCCAATAAACCAGATGGGCTGCATTTTTAATTCGGTGGTAAAAAGGGCGTGCCAGTCGATGCCGCTAGTCGCTTTCCACAGAAGTGCAATCGATAGCAAAATGCGAATCGTGGGCCAACTACGTTTAAGAATGGTTTTCCAGCCCGAATTGTGGACTGCCTTAGCGGGCAAATTTTTGCTCATAGGCGTAAGGATAATGCCTTGGGGTTCCAGCCTTGGCAAAAACTGAACTCAAATCGGGCTAAATGTTGGCTAAAACGGTCAATTGAAAGGGTTTCTAAGGATTCACAAGAGTTGAAATAGCCCCGTGAATCATCTGGATTTAGGGGTGGATTAAAAGGCATCCCTGACCAGTTCACCAAAATAACGTTGGCTTGTGGGGGTAATGGACCAAACCACAGATCAAATTGGTCTTGGCGCTGGTCAAGCACAAAAATAGGTAATGGCGAGCTATACCAAGCCAAGCGGCTAGCGAGAGTCCAGTTTTGGACTGCGGTACCCATAGCTTGTTTTCCTTGGGCAAGTTGGGTTGCTCGAGTGCCAGCTAACTTCCAACCATAGAGATCGGCGATGGGATTATTTTGTAAATTATTAAAACTGATGCCGCCAATAAAGACCAAGCTAAAGCCAAGCAAGCAAAGTAATAATTGCACTGCTGCACAAACACTTAGCAGCCATCGGTAAGACTGTAACCAGAGTGCTGCCAGACCAATTCCGGCAAATGGGGCTAAACAAAACCAGGCAGGGCTAGTCCAGTGAGGTAGGCCGCCACCTGCAGATAAAACAGCAAAGAGCGTAAACGGGAAGATAAAAAAAGCCAATAAGCTAAGCAGTTGGGGTTTAGCAAGCGCAACAAAGTAGCGCATGAAGATGAAGCCACCGAGCGGTAATAAGGGGCCGTAAGCAAGTAATTGAATACCAAAAAATCGACCAATGCCCAACCACGACCATGCTCCACCACCACCATGATTGAGCTGATACTGAAAAGAAATCCAAGCGTGTGCCCAGTTCCAGAAAATAATTGGGCTAATTGCCAGAAGCGCAAGCAGCACTGCCAACCAAAAATTAGGCTGATGCAACCAGCTTTTTCGTGGTGAGAGTAAAAAAACTAAGGCAAGAGCAACAGCACTAAAGACCGCGGTATATTTACTCAGGCCTGCTAAGCCCAGTACCAACCCCATTAGTAGCCATTGCCAAGTTTGCAAGGTATGCACTTGTTGTAACCACCGAATTGCCAGCCAGAGTAAGGTTAAGACTAGTGGGGTTAAGAGCGAATCGGGCAATAGGCCAACCGCCAATACATGGGGTAGAGGTGCTAAGACGACCGCTATGAGGGCGGCAAAACTGGCGAGCGGTTTTGTTGGTAATTGCCGTGCCTGTAAGCCTTTGGCTTTGGTTTTTAAATAGGCAATTAAATCGTTAGTAATGCAGTACACCAAAGCACAAGAAATTAGCCATAGTATTTCGGGGATGAAGCGGATCACGCCTTCATTGGCATTTAGGATAATTAAAGGCCATTGAATCCAACCGACTAAGGGCGGGTGATCAAAGTAACTCCACGCTAAGTGTTTAGCATATAAGGCGTAGTGCGCTTCGTCTACCGAAAATTCAATAGTAAAGCCCAGCACCAAATGAATTAGTGCGCCAATTAGTACGCCATACAAAGCCCAGCGGCCTATGGTTGAAGAAGGCAAGAGTGAAGTCAAACTGATTTTGTCATGATCCTTGTCATACTTCTTTACTACGCTAAATTTTGTAAATACACTTTAAATAATGCTTGGGTACCAGAGCGGCCAAGCCCTTGGGTAACCAAAAGGTCGTACAGTTTTTTGGCTTGTTTTAAGCCGGGCAGATGAAGACCCATTTGCGTAGACTCTGCAATTGAAATACCGAGATCTTTAATTAAATGTTCAATCATGAAGCCTGGGGCAAAATCGTTTTGGACCATCTTAGGCCCCAACATATTTAATTGGGTGCTACTGGCCGCGCCACTACCAATCACTTTAAGAACCGCTAAGGGATCAAGCCCAGCTTTCTTGGCAAAGGAGAGGCCTTCGCAGACCCCCATGATGGTTGAGGCAATTACAATTTGATTGCATAATTTAGTATATTGACCTGAACCAGCTGGGCCTAAAAGGGCAATGTTGTTGCCCATCAATTGAAATAAGGGCAATACTTTTTCATAAGCATTTGCATCACCGCCAACCATAATCGATAACTTGGCATCGCGGGCACCTATATCGCCACCTGAAACAGGTGCATCGAGACAAGCAAGCCCTTTTTTAAGACCAGCTGCTGCAATTTGTACCGCTAAGGCGGGGCTTGAGGTGGTCATATCAATGGCAATACTACTGCTACGCGCATTAGCCAAAATGCCATTAGGGCCCAAATAGGTTTCTTCCACATCGCGGGGATAGCCAATAATTGTAATAATCACATCAGCTTGCGCCGCTAATTCTGCGGGAGAACTTGCCCAAGTAGCACCGCGTGCAATTAAACCAGCAGCCTTTTCTTTGGTGCGATTAAATACTTGCACTGGGTAGCCGCCAGCCAATAAATGCCCAGCCATGCTGCTACCCATAATGCCAGTGCCAATAAAGCCAATTTTGCATTGTGCAGGGTTGGTGCTGTTTTCTGAGGTGTTTGTCATGATCGGATCTTTAAGGAAGAGGTTTTAGGTGGAACTATAAGGTTAATTAGGACAGCAGTGGGTGATGAAAATGATGAAAAGGTGATTTTAG
>CAJASX010000069.1 GCA_903944725.1 uncultured beta proteobacterium | reverse complement strand
AGTAGGCCCGACAAAATATCTTCGGTAGCAACCATCGTTAAGGTGCCATTGTAAAAATTGATGAAAGGTACACCATAAGCAGTCATGGTGATAGCAGAGGCAATGATCGACACAATATCAGCATACAGAGTCAGAATAGGCGCCACAATAATTCCTGCTAGTACGCGGGGTATGACTAAAAATCGCACTGGACTAAGGCCACCAGTCACTAAAGCATCTACCTCGCTATTAACAGTCATGGTGCCAATTTCAGCCGCAAATGCGGCCGATGAGCGCCCCGCTAATAAGATCGCGGTAATTAACGGGCCTAGTTCTCGAAAAACTCCCAAGGCCACCAACGGCCCCACAAAAGTGACTGCACCAAACTTCTGCATACCAATTGCCGACTGAAACGACAAAATAACGCCAATTAGAAAAGCTACAAGCCCAACAATAGGTAATGCCGCTAAACCAGCTTGCACTGCAGCGTTCACAAAATCGCCCCAACGAACCTGCTGCGGATGGCGTAAAGCCCAAACTAAATCTGCCATTACTTGGCCGGCAAAACTAATTAGCGCCACAGTATCTTGCCAAAGCGCGAAAACTGCTTTGCCTGCTGCCACAATTGGGCTCTGGGCCAAAACAACTTGGGGCGCAGGAAATAACTTAGCAATAGGCTCAAATTGTTTAAATAGAGGCTGATAACGCGCTGCTAAATTAGGCATTAGAAAGGCAGCACTAGCTTGCAATTGCGCTTCTTGCACATCGATTATAAAACCGATGCCTGCGCCATCGAGCGACTCAATTTGGGCGGCATCGACTTCAAGTGTTTTCTTAGTGCTAGGGCTC
Source organism: uncultured beta proteobacterium (assembly GCA_903944725.1). Classification (GTDB taxonomy): domain Bacteria; phylum Pseudomonadota; class Gammaproteobacteria; order Burkholderiales; family Burkholderiaceae; genus Polynucleobacter; species Polynucleobacter hahnii. The sequence goes on along the minus strand of CAJASX010000069.1, from coordinate 18,675 downwards.
GATGCTAGCCAGACATTTTGTGCGTCACGGATGGGTGACCAAACAACCCCCAAGGCATAAATATTCAGTGTGCCACGTAAAACCAAAGTTGCTCGAGACGCGTCGACAATGGTTAAAACCGCTGGTGGTGTTTGCGGTGGCAGGCGGGCATTCATGGCAATCTCGCTCATAACGCAACTATAAGGGATTAACCCCCTACCCCTTAGTGTTACGAATCAGAATGGTGCGGCTGGCAGGAATTGAACCCACGACCCCTTGGTTCGTAGCCAAGTACTCTATCCAACTGAGCTACAGCCGCAACAGGCACAATTATGCCATGGAAGAAAAGAACTACATTACCCCAGACGGTCATGAGCGCCTCAAAACTGAGCTCTTACACCTATTAAATCAAGCGCGTCCTGAAATTGTGCAAATTGTCCATTGGGCCGCATCAAATGGGGATCGCTCAGAAAATGGCGATTATATTTATGGTAAAAAGCGCTTACGCGAAATAGATCGGCGTATTCGCTTCCTCAATCAGCGGCTTGAATTTGCCTTGGTAGTTGACAATTCTGCTAGAAAATTAGGGGAAACCGATGATGCTCAGGTGTTTTTTGGTGCCACCGTCACCTATTTAGAGGTTGACGCTGCTCAGCTTAGTAAAGAAACCACGATTAAGATAGTGGGTGTCGATGAGGTAAATTTAGATCTTGCTCATGTGAGTTGGATCTCGCCCATTGCTAAAGCCTTAATTAAGGCTAGAGTCGGTGACGAGGTACTAATTCAAACGCCTTCTGGCCCAAGGGCCATTGAAATCATTGCCGTGAAATATTAGCGACACTGAAAATATTACTTGTCCCTTAAGCGTGACGACTTCTGACTACCCGCATGACATCGGCATTACTATGCAAACTACGCATTACCCGCGACAAGTGCAGTCGGTCGGCAACTTGAATAGTAAAGCGCATAGTCACAGCATCTTCTTTATAAGGATCTTCCATCGAAACATTCATGATATTTGCATCGGCTGCCGTAATACTGCTTGCAACCCGTGCCAATACACCTTTGCCTTGGTGGGTATCTAACACTAAATCAACAGCAAATTCGCGATGCACATCTTTACTCCACTCGACCTCAACCCATTTGTCATGATCTTTTGATAGCATCCGCAAAGCGTGTTGACAATCACTAATATGAATTTGTAAACCTTCACCTTTACCTAGATACCCAATAATGTTATCCCCAGGAATAGGGTGGCAACACGATTGAAAACTAGTTGACATGCCCTCACGACCGTCAACCAAAATAGCATGATGACGAATGTCAGATTGAGGCATCACAAAATTACTAGTGCCCAAAATCATTTGCTCGCTACCACCGTCTTCGGCCAGCAAAATTTTCAAACGCATTGCTAATTCTTGGGGAGAACGTCGACCCAAAGCAATATTTACACACACTTCTGCGCGATTTTTATCGCCCGTCCAATGTAGCAAGCGCGACCAAATCGCTTCGCTTAGCAAGCCCACATCAATCTCTTGTTGACGCAGTGCATTGGTTAATAAACGCTCTCCTAATTGCAAAGACTCAGCGTAATGCTTAGTCTTAAGAGCATGACGTAAAGCTGCTCGAGCCTTACCAGTTCGCACAAAACTTAACCAGCCAGGGTTAGGCTGAGATCGTGGCGAAGTAATGACTTCAACAATATCGCCATTACGTAGTTCACTGCGCAAGGGTAATTGCATGCTATTAATTTTTACTGCAACACAAGTATTTCCCAATTCACTATGAATTGAATACGCAAAATCAAGTGCAGTTGCACCTCGAGGTAATGCTCGTATTTGTCCCTTGGGTGTGAAAACATATACCGCATCGGGAAACAAATCAATTTTGACGTGTTCTAAAAATTCTTGTGAATCACCGCTGCTATCTTGAATATCAATTAATGATTGCAACCATTGGTGCGCGCGATTCTGCACTTCACTTAATTCAGGAGAGCCATCTTTATAAGCCCAATGTGCCGCCACCCCTGCTTCAGCAATGGCATGCATATCAATCGTGCGAATTTGAAACTCAACCGGTACCCCTGAAGGCCCCACTAAAGTAGTATGAATCGATTGATAACCATTGAGCTTGGGAATGGCAATGTAGTCCTTAAACTTGCCAGGCATAGGCTTATACAAAGCATGTAAAACCCCTAAGGCGCGATAACAGTCATCGATCGTTTTCACGGTGACCCGAAACGCATAAACATCAAGCACTTGGGAAAAATTTAAGTGCTTCGATTTCATTTTGCTGTAAATACTAAAGAGGGTTTTTTCACGTCCATGTAAATCAACTTCAAGCTTAGCTTTTGCAAAAGTTCTGCGGGTAGTATCTAAAATCTTCTCAACCATTTCTTTGCGATTGCCGCGCGCCTTCCTTACTGCCTTTTCGATCACCCGAAAACGTAGCGGCATTGAATACTGAAAACCTAAGTCTTGCAAGTCGCGATAAATTAGATTGAGGCCAAGGCGATGTGCAATAGGTGCATAAATTTCCATGGTTTCTAAAGCAGCGCGATGGCGTTTTTCTAAAGGCATCGAATCTAAGGTACGCATATTGTGAGTGCGATCGGCTAGTTTGACTAAAATTACGCGCACATCGCGAGCCATCGCCATAAACATTTTTCGAAAACTCTCGGCTTGGGCTTCAGCATGACTTTGAAATTCTAATTTATCTAACTTAGTAAGCCCCTCAACTAATTCAGCCACCTTAGAACCAAAGGTGGCAATTAAATCAGCCTGAGTTCTACCAGTATCTTCAATTACATCATGCAATAAAGCCGCCATAATTGATAAGGCATCAAGACGCCAGAGAGCACACAACTCGGCGACTGCTAAGGGATGGGTAATATAAGGCTCGCCGCTTTGGCGATACTGACCCAAATGCGCCGCATCTGCAAAATGAAACGCTTTTTTAATTAAGTCACGTTCATTGGCCTTCAGGTAACTCAGCTTATCGGTAAGCCCAGTAATTGAGACTACTTGTTGCTTAGGCGGCAGCTGCGGTTGCGAGGTCGGGCCGAATAGATAACGGCTCGACTGCGTTAGCAGTGAAGCAATAATGGATTTCTTGGAAGCTGCTTCTTTAGGTGGCTCGGTTAACAGCCCCTCTGTAATATCGCTAGACAAGCGTTTACCCTGATCTCCCGTTGTGGTTAGCGCAGGCGCCACAGCGGGTCTTTCAAATTAAAGCGGTACTTTGGTCAACATATCCCGGTCGGTCACGCCAGCAGCAACTTCACGCAAAGCAACTACTGTGGCTTTATCTTTAGATTCAACCCGCGGCGAGTGACCTTGAACCAATTGGCGCGCACGATAAGTGGCTGCCAAAACCAATTCAAAACGATTGGGAATAGTTTTCATACAATCTTCTACGGTAATTCGGGCCATACTGAGCTCACTTATTTAGGAATAATACCCATAGGATACCTGATTACACCCCAAGGCGCCTTAAAAGTGCTGGGTTACGCGCCATTACCGCAGGTGTACGAAGACGGGTAGCAAGCAAAATACTAGTTAAATCGGCTAAGGCCTGCTCAAAAGAATCGTTAATCACAATGTAATCGGCTTCAGCCGCATGTTGCAACTCAATATGCGCAGCGGCCAAACGGCGTTCAATGGTTTGCGCATCATCTTTACCCCGCTTACGCAAACGTTCTTCAAGCGCTTCAAATGACGGCGGGAAAATAAAAACCCATTGTGCCCAAGGGATTAATTGACGAATCTGCTGCGCCCCCTGCCAATCGATTTCTAAAATTACATCATTACCCGCCTGCATTTGTGCTTCTAGCCAAGAACGCGAAGTGCCGTAAAAATGACCATGTACTTCTGCCCATTCTAAAAAATCATTACGGGTGCGTTGTTGCATGAATTCAGCTTCGGTCACAAAGCGATAATCTTGGCCATCAACTTCGCCAACCCGCGGTAGACGCGTGGTGCTCGATAAGGATAGTTTTAAGCTAGCATCATTTTGTAATAAAGCATGCACTAATGTTGATTTACCAGCACCTGAGGGCGCTACAATCATTAGCATGCTGCCTTGATAAGTATGAGAACTCATGATTATTCTAAATTTTGAACTTGTTCACGCATTTGCTCTATCAGCAGTTTTAATTCTAAAGCAGCTGTAGTGCAATCAACCGCTACCGACTTAGAGCTTAAGGTATTTGCTTCACGATTTAATTCTTGCATTAAAAAGTCAAGCCGCTTACCTACTGGCCCCTTACCTGCTAAAGCCATTTCGACAGCTTGAAAATGGGTTTTTAAGCGAGCAAACTCTTCCGCCACATCAATCCGCACGGCATACAACACAACCTCTTGACGAATCCGCTCTAAGACCTCGATCGCAACCACCTGTTCGGCTTGATTGGCGCTCGTTTGACTCGATAATGCCTCAGCTAAACGTGCGCTTAGTTTTTGTTGATATTGCTGCACAAATTCAGGAATGCGCGGTTCAATTTGCTCGACAATTAGGCGCATCTTAGTCGAAATTTGTTGCAAAACAGCTACCAATGCTCGCCCTTCAGCAGCCCGCGTCTCAATTAACGCTTCTAGAGCGGTCGTTCCCGCTGCAAGCGTGGCGGCCACCCAAGTCTCTTCATCGCCTTTGGGCTCCTGTACAACGCCAGCCCAGCTCAAAATATCTGCCACACTTAAAGGTGCTGCGCTCTTAAAGATACCTTGCACTTGATCTGCAAGCACTTGCAATGTGGCTAAGCGATCTTGATTTAGGGCTTTACCAGCCTCTGCGGCAAGTAAAGGTGTCTTACCAGCAGAATTAATTCGCCATACCGCCCTAAACTCAACCTTACCGCGTGCCAACTGCTGTACAGCTAGTTCGCGCAAGCTTGGTTCTGCAGCCCGACATTCATCAGGTAAGCGAAAACTCAGGTCTAAAAAGCGGCTATTAACAGCCCTACATTCCAACTGTAAATCGGCAATTAACCCCCCGCCAAGGGAAACCTGTCGTGAAGCGCTACCATAACCTGTCATGCTCGATATCATGTAGGCATTGTAATTACTAAATAGTATTCTCCAAATAAGGATTTAAACCCATGAGTACCAGCTCTCTCCAGCCCAAGCAAACAAGCCAACGTCCAAGCCAACGAGAGGCCAATCAACTGCGCCAAGTAACTCTTACGCGATCATTTACGAAGCATGCTGAAGGCTCGGTGCTGGTTGAGTTTGGCGATACCAAGGTACTTTGTACGGCCAGTATTTTAGAGCGGGTACCTCCACATAAAAAAGGCTCAGGCGAAGGTTGGGTTACCGCTGAATATGGCATGCTGCCCCGTGCTACTCACACCCGTGGCGATCGAGAGGCTGCCCGCGGCAAGCAAAGCGGTCGCACCCAAGAAATTCAGCGCCTGATTGGGCGCGCACTGCGTAGTGTGTTCGATTTAAAACTACTAGGCGAACGCACTATTCATTTAGATTGTGATGTTATTCAAGCCGATGGCGGCACGCGTACTGCCGCCATTACTGGCGCCTATGTTGCCGCACGAGATGCCGTCAACCAATTAATTCAGAGCGGCAAAATTAGCTCAGATCCGCAGCTCGACCCAATTCTTGACAGCATCGCTGCTATTTCAGTTGGCATTTATAAAAGCATCCCTGTACTTGACCTAGATTATGCCGAAGACTCTTCATGCGATACCGATATGAATGTAGTGATGACTGGCAAAGGTGGCATGATCGAAGTGCAAGGCACCGCTGAAGGCCCTGCATTTTCGCGAGAAGAATTAAATGCTTTACTCGATTTAGCCCAATACGGCATTCAGTTGTTAACCGAACAACAAAAAATTGCCCTTAATAAAGTCCCTACCCCACATTAAGAGCGCCTTCATTATCTTGCCACTACGTAGTCATTGCAACATTGATGAATTTCATTAACTCCTATTTTTTATGCAGCTCTCCCAACTCCTAATCGCCTCAAATAATGCGGGTAAAGTACGTGAATTTCGTCAGCTACTAGCACCGCTGAACATTACAGTGCAATCACAAACCGACTTGGGTATACCTGCAGCTGCCGAACCATTTTTTACTTTCGCCGAAAATGCCCTTGCTAAAGCACGCCATGCGAGCCATCTCAGTGGCTTACCCGCCTTAGCAGACGACTCGGGTATTTGTGTAAGTGCATTGCATAATCAGCCAGGAGTGCGCTCAGCACGTTATGCCGCGAGTGCGCTGCAACCCGCTAATGATGACCTCAATAATGCCAAACTCATTGCCGCAATAAAAAACCAAACCAATCGAGCTGCGCATTATGTTTGCGCCCTAGTCTTAGTACAATCCGCTGACGATCTTGCGCCAGTGATCGTAGAGTGTCGTTGGGATGGCGAAATCATTGATCAGCCGCGCGGCATCAATGGCTTTGGTTATGACCCCTATTTTTATTTACCAACCTTAGGTAAAACTGCAGCCGAATTGTTGCCAGCAGAAAAAAATCGCCTCAGTCATCGTGGTCAAGCCTTACAGCAATTACTAGCAATTTTGGCATGTCCATCAAACTAATCGCACTGCCGCCTCTCTCCCTTTATATTCATTTTCCGTGGTGCGAAAAAAAATGTCCCTATTGTGATTTTAATTCACATCAAATTAAAGATTCTGGCTTTGATGAAGCGCGTTACCTGCGCGCATTAGTGCAAGATTTACAAACCGAATTACCGCGAATCTGGGGGCGTAAAGTACAGACTATCTTTATTGGTGGAGGCACTCCAAGCTTAATTTCTCCCGCCGGTTTGGAATGGTTACTCTCGAGCATTCGTGCCTTAGTACCCCTCGATCCCACTGCTGAAATTACCCTCGAAGCGAACCCAGGCTCAGTTGAAACCAATAAGTTTGCTGCCTTTGCTAGTAGCGGTGTTAACCGAGTATCTCTCGGTATTCAAAGTTTTAATGATGTCCAACTAAAGGCTTTGGGCCGCATTCACAATGGCGCCCAAGCGAGACACGCGATTGAGATTGCCCTAACCCATTTTCAATCAGTTAATCTTGATTTAATGTATGCCTTACCGCAGCAAACCTTAGCCGAGGCTAGCGCTGATCTGCGCACTGCACTAAGCTTTAAACCACCCCATCTCTCGATATACCACCTCACCCTAGAGCCTAATACCCTATTTGCTAGTCATCCTCCAGTATTGCCTAATGAAGACGAGAGTGATCTCATTTTTGAAAATAATTTAGTTCAACTAGCTGATGCGGGTTATTCACGTTATGAAGTCTCGGCCTACAGCAAACCCCAGCAGGCCTGCAAACACAATTTAAATTATTGGCAATTTGGTGACTACATTGGCATTGGTGCGGGCGCGCACGGCAAAATTTCTTTACCCAATAGCATCACTCGTCAAGTGCGCGAGCGCCATCCAGAAACCTATATGCAAGCGATTGAAACACAAGGACATGCATTAATAGAAACCCGTGAGCTCACAGCCAACGACCTACCCTTTGAATTTATGCTAAACGCACTGCGTTTGAGCGATGGTGTTGCCACCACTAGTTTTGCTGAACGTACCGGCTTATCACTGCAAACGATTAGCAAGCAAATTGAGCAAGCTACCGCCAAGGGCTTACTCGATAACCATCCAACTACTTTTAAGCCTACGGCATTAGGTTTGCGTTACCTGAATGACTTACAAGAACTATTCTTGAAATCAGCTTAATTTAGCTTGCCTTAATAAAATAATTCAAGTTTCAGTATTAATTACAGTATTTAATCTTAAAATTAAGGCTTAAATGCACCATTGGCCGTTAAGCTTGCAAGTTCAATCTCGTTCACACCTAACTCGGTCAAAATGCTCGCGGTGTGCTCTCCCAGCAAAGGTGGAGGCATTCTCACTTGTTGTGGTGTAGCCGATAACTTCACGGCAAAACCAATATTGGGTACCCTACCTTCAATTGGGTGGTCGATCTCAATACGCATTTGGCGGTGCTTACCATGGGCACTTTCAAACGCCTCAGGATAAGTATTAATCGGTCCAGCTGGAATCCCTTCTGCTAACAACATTTCAACCCACTCGGTACTCGAGCGCGTCTTAAACGTTTTCTCTAACTCAGTCACGAGTTCTAATCGATTAGCAAGGCGTAAAGGGTTCGTCATAAAACGTGCATCATTGCATAATTCAGCACGTCCAATTTTGGCACATAACAAACCCCATAATTTTTGATTGGTTGCGCCCATCACAAAATAACCATCAGCTGATTTCATCGCTTGATAAGGTGCACTCATATGATTTGCAGTGCCTAGCTTATAAGGCTCTACCCCTGTTCCCCAATATTGTGCGGTATCCCAAATTGAAAAAGCCAAAGCTGCATCAAATAATGAAGCATCAATAAATTGCCCTTCACCACTTTTAGTGCGCCCAATATATGCAGCCAAAATGGCATATGTCGCAAACAGCGCGCACCCAATATCAGCCACAGGTACGCCCGCTTTTACCGGTGGGCCATCGGGATAACCCGTGACACTCATCACGCCCGACATAGCTTGAGCCATTAAATCAAAACCAGGGCGATCAGCCCAAGGCCCCGTTTGGCCGAAGCCCGAAATACTGGCATAAATTAAGGCGGGATTTACTTCCTGCAAAACCGCGTAATCAATACCTAATTTTTTCATTACGCCAGGCCGATAATTTTCAACCAAAATATCTGCTGTCTTTACTAAACGCAAAAATAAAGCTCGTCCTGCGGTACTTTTTAAATTCAGCGCTACGCTTCGCTTATTGCGATTCATGTTTAAAAAACCCATGCTATCGGCGCCCCTCATTTTGAAGCCCATCGCGCCCCGCGTTTGATCGCCCGTTCCTGGTGGCTCAATTTTGATCACATCGGCTCCCAAATCGGCCAATAACATACAGCTATAAGGCCCAGCCATTACTTGACTAACGTCTAAGACTCGAACCCCTGCTAAAGGCAACGGTTTTGGGGTATTTACTGCAATCATGCAAAACTTTGCTTAGGAATAGAATAAGCTACTTAATATAAATCATTTACGAGGAATTGTATGGCTATCTATATTCAAACCATGAGCGCTCAAAACACTAGCGGCTCTTCCGCCAAACTAACAATCCGCACTTTCTGCCAGGCTACTCTACTTACCTTCAGCCTACTTGGCCTTAGTACACTACCCGCTGCGGCGCAAAGTTATCCTAATAAGTCGATTCGTTTAATCGTTGGTTTTGCACCTGGCGGTGGTACTGATATCGTTGCCCGAGCCTTGGCCCCAAAAATGAGTGAAGCGCTCGGTCAATCGGTCATCGTTGAAAATAAAGCTGGCGCCGCCGGAACTATTGCTGCCGACCTAATTGCCAAAGCAGCGCCTGACGGCTATACCCTGCTAATGGGGCACTCTAATTCCAATGCAATTTCGCCTTTTGTTTTAGACAATGTGCCCTATAACCCTGAAAAAGATTTCACACCCATTACTTACCTAGGATATGTGCCTAACGTACTTGTTATCAATGCCTCATTACCCGTTAATTCAGTTGCTGAATTAATCGCCCTAGCCAAAACCAAACCCGGCGAATTAACATACGGCTCCTCTGGAATTGGCAGTACGCAACATTTAGCTGGCGCACTTTTTGCCAAAATTGCTGGTATCTCACTTAACCACGTGCCATACAAAGGTAGTGGGCAAGCCATTATTGATTTATTGGGCAATCAAATCACCATGAACTTCGATACACTGCCACCCGTTTTAGAACAAATTAAATCGGGTAAGTTAAAGGCGCTTGCAATTTCAACCCCAAAGCGTTTATCTCTACTAGCTAACGTGCCCACCTTTGCTGAGGTTGGCATTACAGGTTTTGATGTTACTAATTGGTACTCGGTAATGGGGCCAAAAAATATGGAGCCTACAACCGTAACCAAAATCGATCAAGCAGTTAAAGCTGCAATGGCTGACCCCAATATTAGCAAGACCCTTGAAGCACAGGGCTTGCAAACTGAAGGGCCTAAAACACCTGCAGCTTTTAATACCTTCTTAATTGCAGAAATTACTAAATATCGGCAGTTAGTAAAAACACTTGGCATTAAAGGCCCTTAATGGATGCGGTAATGAGCAACAATAAAAATAATGTTGCCCGCGTATTGTTTTCAGTTGAAGGAAGTATTGCGCAAATTCATTTTGAACACCCTGCTGCTCGTAATGCCATGACGCAAGCGATGTACAAAAGTTTGCAGTCAATTTGTGAACAAATTCAAAATATACCGGCAATTCGGGTTGCGATTCTCCGTGGCGTTGGCGAGAAATCATTTGTTTCTGGCAGTGATATTGCGCAATTCGCCAGCTACGCAGATGGTGAAGATGGAATTCGGTATGAAGCAGCTATTGCCGCCTATTTACGCCCCTTACAAGAACTGAGTATTCCAACCATTGCAGTTATCGAAGGCTTTGCAGTTGGCGGGGGGCTCGCCATTGCCAGTAGCTGCGACTTTCGCATCGCTACACCAGAAGCAAAGTTTGGCGTGCCAATTGCCAAAACACTGGGCAATTGCCTCTCAATTGGCAATTTAGCTTGGCTAAACGCACAACTAGGCACTGCCATTGTGAGACGCATGCTGCTTTTAGCTGAATTAATTACCGCGCCAGAATTAGTAAATCAAGGGTTTATCTTGCGCACCTATCCACAAGCTGAATTAAGTGCTGCTGCATTAGAGCTGGCCAATCACCTTATTAGCCTAGCGCCCGTTACCCAAAAGGTGACTAAAATCACCTTAATGCGTCTTCTCCAAAGCAATTTACCCAATTGTGATGACTTAATTCGGGAATGCTATGGCAGTGCTGACTTTAAAACTGGAGTTACAGCCTTTTTAGCGGGTGAAAACCCTAAGTGGCAAGGGAAATAATTTGCAGTAGATTACTACAAGGTAATATCGAAGAATTATAAAATACATTGGTGGGGGAGCAAATGCCTTTATTTCATGTTCAACAGCTTATTAAAATTAGTTTTATTTGCTTAGGTTTTCTTGGGCTGGCATTGCCAAGTGCGCCTAGCTTTGCCCAAACATCTGCTGGCAATATTAATAATCGCTCACTAGCAGCTACTTGTGCTAATTGTCATGGTACTGATGCCGTTACAGTACCAAATAGCGGTATGCCAGAAATTGGTAGGCTTAATAGCGAAGAGATGTTAAGTAAATTGAAGGCCTATAAAAGTGGTGCGCAACAAGGCACCATCATGCCGCAGCTAGCCAAAGGCTATACCGACGAACAACTTACCACCATTGCCAGCGTGCTGGGTAAAAAATAATTAGGGAGCCAATATGAATCGTCGTCACTTTTTAGGTCAAAGTCTTGCTTCTGCGGGATTGCTGGCTGGCTGTGCCTCTACTACTCCCATTAATATTAGTAAAGCACAAGTAGTAGTAGTAGGTGGCGGCTATGGCGGTGCTACTGCAGCAAAATACATTCGCATGTTTTCAAACAATACTGCCCAAGTTACCTTAATTGAACCCAATACCGATTTTATCTCTTGCCCAATGTCGAATCTAGTCATTGGTGGCTCACGTACCATGGCAGAAATTACCTCTCCCTATGACAACCTATCTAAAAGACATGGAGTTAAATTAATTAAAGATATGGTTGCATCGGTAGATCAAAAACAAAAAACCGTAAAACTAGCGTCGGGTACAACCATTAAGTACGATAAATTGGTTTTATCTCCAGGTGTACACCTCATGATGGATCAAATCAAAGGCCTTGCTGAAGCCAATCAAGCTGGCATAACTATTCAAGCATGGAAGGCTGGTCCAGAAACAGTTACCCTTCATAAGCAACTTGCAGCCATGCGTGATGGCGGCGTCTATGCCATTAGCATTCCCGAGGCGCCCTTTCGCTGTCCTCCTGGGCCTTACGAACGCGCTTGCCAAGTAGCCAGCTACTTTAAAAAAAATAAGCCAAAGTCAAAGGTATTAATTTTTGATGCGAACGCCGATATTGTTTCAAAAGCAGGTCTCTTTAGAAAAGCTTGGGCAACTTTATATCCAGGCATGATTGAATATCACCCTAAACATAATGTCGTTGCGGTTGATGCCAAGACCAAAACTATTAAGTTTGAAGTGCAAGATGATGTGAAGGCAGATGTCTTAAACCTGCTGCCGCTCATGCGTGCGGGTGATATTGCAGTGAAAAGTGGTATTGCGAATTCAAATGGTCGTTGGGTGCAGGTGAATTATCTCAATTTTGCTGCAACTGCTGCAAAAGATATTCATGTGTTGGGTGATTCAATTCAAATTGCACCACTCATGCCTAAATCAGGGCATATGGCTAACTCGCACGCTAAAGTGGCAGCCGCAGCTATTGTTGCCGAGCTTGGTGACATGGAAGTAAATTCTGCGCCAGTGCTTACCAATACCTGCTATAGCTTTGTCGATGCCACTCAAGTAGTTCACGTTGCCAGTGTGCATCAATACAATGCTGCAGAAAAAACTTTCAAAACAGTGCCTGGTTCTGGAGGGCTATCTCCTGAGCCCACCAATCTTGAGGGTGTCTACGCATGGGGTTGGGCGAAAAATATTTGGGCTGATAGCTTAGCCTAAGCTCTACTGTTTAGTTAGAAGAGCTTAGGCTTTCATTGAGCTCACAAGCTACCCTCGTTAGCAATTAATTGTTACCGATTACTATTATTTGCTAACTACCAATAATTGTCGATTATTGTCCTAATCGCCGCTAAATATTAATGTTTTCCTTAAATGATCTTCCACCGCTTACGCTTGCTAAGGTAAGCGCAATAGTTTATCGAGCCCCCATTGAAGTGCCTGTACAAACCTCATTTGGTCTGATGCACGATCGGCCTGCTTTGGTTGTAATCCTTGAAGACTATGAGGGTATTTGTGCTTGGGGTGAAATTTGGTGCAACTTTCCAACCGTTGGTGCCGAGCATCGTGCTCGTATTTTAGATACCGTAGTAGCGCCCATCCTTCTCAGCAAAACATGGGCCTCACCACAACAAGCCTTTACTGAACTGACTCAAGCATTACATATTCTTGGTTTGCAAAGTGGTGAGCCTGGACCAATTGCTCAAGTTATAGCTGGAGTTGATATTGCTCTCTGGGATTTAATCGGTAAAAAATTACAGCAGCCTCTTTGGCAACTATTCAATGGCACCCCAACCATACAAGTTTATGCTTCTGGCATTAATCCCAGCGATCCCGAAAAAATTGCGCAGCAAAAGTGGGCGGAGGGGTATCGCGCCTTCAAATTAAAAATTGGCTTTGGGGCAAAACGTGATTTAGCCAACCTGGCGCAATTACGTTCTCTGCTGGGTGACGATGCACCAATTATGTTGGATGCTAATCAGGCGTGGTTACCTTCAGAGGCTAGCGAACGCATTCAGCAATTTGCCGTCCACAAGCCCTTTTGGATAGAAGAACCAATCGCGGCAGATAACCCTTTGAGTGCATGGCAGGAATTAGCTAAACACTCCCCTATCCCGCTAGCTGCCGGCGAAAATATGCGCGGTTTACCTGAGTTTAGTAAGGCAATAGACAGCAATGCCTTTGCCGTCTTGCAACCCGATATGGGCAAATGGGGTGGGTTTAGCGCTGGTGTACCGCTTGCACAAACTATTGTCAATCGTAAAAAAATGTTTTGCCCACATTGGTTGGGTGGTGGCATCGGCTTGATCGCATCAATGCACCTTAAAGCCAGTGCAAATACCTTTGGCTTTGTCGAAGTAGATGCCAACCCAAATCCACTGCGCGAATTATTGGCACCCCAAATGCCGCCAATGAATCAAGGCAAGATTACTTTAGGCTCGCTGCCTGGTCTGGGCATCACCCCAGACCTAGCCACTTTAAAAGAATTTCAAGTGCCACACCATTTGTAAATTGGCTAAATTAATTTCCTAAATTAAAGGTATCTTGCTTGCTTCAATGTTTTACTTGCGCAAATTAAGCGCCGTACCAAGCTTTTCATATAACTCAACCTGTTCACGCGCAAATTTTTCAGTGTCTGCTGGCGAGCGTATTGCTGGAATAGCACCGACTGTGGCATTACCCTTAATCCACTCAGGATCTTGCGCAACTTTTTTGAGTACTTCAACCCACTTATTCACTACTTCAGGAGGTAGGCCAGGCGGTCCATATAGCCCACTCCAGCCCATTACTTGCTCTAATGGCCCCACTCCCATTTCGCGGGCAGTAGGAATTTCAGGAAAATCTTTTAATCGCTCTGCCGAAGAAGAAACTAAAGCGCGCATTGCGCCGCCCTTAATTTGGCCAACTAGGGTTGTTAGGTTATTACATAAAAACTGCACTTGGTCGCTCAGTAAAGCAGCCGTAGCCTCGCCACCCCCCTTATAAGGAATCATCACCGCAGAACTGGAAGGTATATTGACCGAGCGCAGCATCACCTCAACAGCCAAGTGCTGAGTTGTGCCGGGCCCCGCTGAGGCGTAATTTAACTTACCTGGCTGCGAGCGAATAGTATCAAGTAATTCTTTTAGATTTTTATAAGGAGCATCAGGTCTGACTACGCAAACAACAGGATTAAAATCTAATAAAGAAATCATCGTAAAGTCATTCCACTTATAAGGTGTCTTACTATCTAAGGCTGGAGTAATGGCTTGCGAACCACCGCGTGAAATGAGCAAGGTATATCCATCAGGAATAGCATTGCGCACGCGCACAGAGCCAATGGTGCCAGAAGCGCCAATCACGTTTTGTACCACTAAAGGTTGACCCATCATTTTGGTCGCTACGGCAGCTAAATTACGACCAGAAAAATCACTATCGCCGCCGGCGGCATAAGGCGCAATTAAGGTTACTTGGCGATTGGGATAAGCCTGCGCAAATGCCAGATTAGTCGACAGCAACCCACTTAGGCAGCTAGCCAAGGCTAATAATAAAACCGAAAAGCGCCCATGGCCACCAATGAATTCAATTTTCATACCATCTCCTATGATTATTTTTCTTAACCATATCACAGGTAATTCATATAAAAAAGCGGGTAAATACTAGGTTTTAACTAATTCAAGCAACCTAGAATAACCATTAAGCGGTTAATATTGTCCGTTTAGCGGTCATCCTATCCCATTTAAATAATATTGAAAAGAACTATGCCAAACACCAAATTCGAAACAGATTTTTGGAAGGATGAGGGAAACCGCAAAGGTTGGGACGACATCATTCCTGGGCAAGCTCGAAAGACAATTCCTTATATTCTTACGCTTGAGGCAATTCAAAAATACTGCAAGGTAGTTGGCGATACCCACCCACTCTACTTCGATGAGGTTTATGCAAAATCAACGCCCTATAAGGGAATTATTGCACCCCCAGCAATTCACATTCTATTGATGTTTTCATGCACACCCGCTGACGATTGGATGAGAAGTCCAGGCACAATTAACGCCGGACAATCGTGGAGTTATAACACTCCAGCACGCCCAAATGATGTCATCAGGCTTGAAGCCAGAGCGCTTGATAAGTTTATAAAAAAAGATCGCTTATTTGTAATCCATGACAACGTCTTCTTTAATCAAAATAATGAAGTGATCTGCTCTGGTCGTGGCTGGACCATCCGCCCACAATAAAAAATAATACTTATTAAAAAATGAGGTCAAATTAATGAATCAGGCATTAGAAAAACTATATGTGGGAGGGGAAATTCAAGGGGTACCGTTCTTGCCAACCAGAGAATCGATTCGTGAATTTTGTGAAGCCTCTCTTGACTTTAATCCATTGCATCTTGATGATAATTACATGAAAACGCAGTTTGGCAAAACCCAATTTGACGGCATCATCATGCATGGTATGAATAATTTTGGCATTATTTCTAAAATGATTACCGACTGGGTTTATCCGCAAGGCGGAATTCACCGACGCCTAGAAACGCGCTGGAAGTTGCCAGTTAAGCCAGGCGATACGATCACTCCAAGCGCTATCATCAGCGCAATCAAAACTACTCAAAAAGGTCATTGGGTTTCATTAAATATCACCGTTAATAATCAACGCAATGAAATTATTGCCGATGGTGAAGCTTTAATTGAATTTCCCATCTCGTCTTCATGAATCGTATAGGCTTGAAAGCATATTTATAAGATTCTTAAAAAAATTTCGCACATTACATCAACAGTAAGGGGGTAGGCAATTGAGCAAACTAAATACATTTGTAAGAAATCTTTTATTAGGTTTCAGTTTTGCGATTATAGGAACGAGTGCATTTGCACAAAATTTTCCAAATGCCCCAGTTAAAATTGTCGTACCCTTTCCGCCTGGTGGTACAACCGATATTCTTGCTCGCATTCTCGCCAATGAATTAACTAAAAAATGGTCGCAATCAGTAGTCGTGGAAAATAAAGCTGGCGCAAGCGGTATGGTATTTTCTGAGCAACTAGTAAAGATGCCGCCAGATGGCTATACCTTAATGGTGACAGCTACGCATCATGTTATTAATCCGAATTTATATAAAAACCTGAAGTACAACACCCGTACCGACTTTACGCCAGTTACCTTGGTTGCAAATGTGCCTAATGTATTGGTTGTCAATCCCGCATTTCCAGCAAAAACAGTAAAAGAATTAATCGCCTATGCTAAAGCGAACCCAGGCAAGGTCATGTTTGGTTCTACGGGCACGGGTGGAGCGAATCATCTTTCGGGTGAGTTGTTTAACGCGATGGCTGGCATCAATATGGTTCATGTGCCATATAAGGGTGCGGCACCTGCCTTAAATGATCTTTTAGGCAATCAAATTTCAGTGATGTTTGATTCTGTACCGGGTGTTTTGCAGCACATCAAATCAGGCAAATTGCGTGCACTTGGTGTAACCTCCCTCACCCGCGCTACCGCCTTACCAGATGTACCTACCATTAGTGAAGCGGGTCTAAAAGGCTTTGAAGCAACGGCTTGGTTTGGCATGTATGCACCGCCAAAAATGGCCCCCGACCTATTAAGTAAAATTTCCAGCGATGTCTTGGCCGTCCTACAAAGTGCGCAAGTAAAAAATCAATTTGCCGAACAAGGCGCAGATGCAGGTAGCTTGAATCAAGCTCAGTATGCAAAATATGTTGATGATGAAATTAATAAATGGGCGAAGGTAATTACCGATAGTAATATTAAAATCGATTAATCCATGTCAAAAAAGGCCGACATCAAGCCAACTATTGGCGCTTTATCTCATATCAGGGTGCTCGATTTATCACGCATACTTGCTGGGCCTTGGTGTACCCAAAATCTCGCTGACCTTGGAGCAGAAGTTATTAAAGTTGAGCGGCCAGGAACTGGTGATGACACCCGCGGCTGGGGGCCACCTTGGATTAATCCAATAGAAACGATTCATGGTCAGCGTATTTCTAGCTATTTTGCAGCAGCCAACCGTGGCAAAAAATCACTTACCCTCGATATATCCTCACTTAAAGGTAAAAAGATAATCGAAGACTTAGTCCGTGTAAGTGATGTCTTAATTGAAAACTATAAAGTTGGTGATCTCAAACGTTACGGTCTTGACTACGAAAGCCTCAAGAAAATAAATCCGCGTTTAGTGTATTGCTCTATTACTGGCTATGGTCAAGATGGGCCTAACGCGCATAAACCAGGGTATGACTTTGTCTTTCAAGCAATTGGTGGAATGATGAGTATTACTGGGGAAAGCGACGCTTTACCAGGTGGTGGTCCCCAAAAATTAGGTATTGCTATCGCCGATGTTATTACTGGCATGTATGGCTCAATTGCAATTCTGGCGGCCCTCAACAACTGCAATGAAACCGGGCAAGGTCAATATATCGATATGGCACTGCTCGATGGCATTATTGCCCTTGGCGGTAATCAAGTAACGGGTTTTTTTGCCGATGGGAAAGTTCCTTTTCGATATGGCAATGCCCATGCAAGCCTCGTTCCTTATCAAGTATTTGCTGTCAAAGATGGAGAAATAGTTGTCGCCGTCGGCAATGATACGCAATGGCAACGCTATTGCGAAGCCATCAAACGGCCTGATCTCGCTCAAGATAAGCGTTGGACTAAGGTAACGGGAAGAATCACGGGTCGTTCAAAATTGGTGCCAGAGTTGGCAAAAACCATGCTGAAGAAAAAAGCTGATGCATGGATCTCGGTATTAGAGCAATTTGATGTGCCATGCGGACGAATTAATAATTATCAGCAAGTTTTTCAAGACCCGCATGTTATTCATCGTAATATGAAGATTGATAATGTATATGCCGATGGCACGACTGTTTCGACAATAGCAAGCCCACTTAGACTCCAAAGCACTCCTCCAAAATACGATCGTGCACCCCCAAAATTAGGCGATTCAAATCACGAGGTCTTAGTTGATATTTTGGGCTACTCCGAAAAAGCAGTGGCAGAACTTAAGAAGAAAAAAATAATATAAGCCCATAGACTCAAAAATTAATCTTTCCGTTTATATTTGCGCTGCCTGTAATTAAATAATCTGCTGCATTTCCCCTGCAGCTGATATCAAATAAGCTTCAACCACTTTGTCCGGCCGAATTCGGCTCAACTCTTGCGCATAATTACTTAACTGCGCATAGTAATGATGTGTCTTGTCCTGCATTTTAATATTTCCTACTGATGGAATCGTGAGCTTAAAATCAAGAATCACCAAACGATCATCAAACTCTACAAGTCGATCAAGCCGAAACCCCTTACCACTCGCACTGACGATATCTATTTCATTCCAAGCTGCTAACCAATTACCAGCAGT
>CAJASX010000068.1 GCA_903944725.1 uncultured beta proteobacterium | reverse complement strand
TGGGGCGGAGAGAAGCTGGCAAACAGCCCAATCGCTAAAATAGCAATGACTAAATAAAAAATTTGCGAAGCATATTGATACTCTTGGGTAGTATCATTTTTGTACAAAAACTGTGTAAGCTTAGGACTTTTTTCGATTACACCCATTTGCGCATAGGTATCAGCTATATGCACCCACCTTCCAGGGTTCATATAGCCAATTTCAACCACATCAGGGCGGATGAGGTCTTTAAATTGATCTGCCTCATAGGCATATTGTTGGTATGTACGCTGGCTGGGGTAGTGGGTTTGAATTAATTTGATTGCCTTATCTGGGTTCGCCATGGCGTATTCCCAGCCACGCAGGCTGGCGGCCCTAAAGGCTTCAACCCGATTACCGTGCTGGGCTAATTCTCGCTCGGAAGTGAAGAGAATATCGTTATAAAAATCAATTCCTCCACTGCGCGCAGAGAAGGTTTGATAGGGAAATTTGAGTTGACTGAGGGCGTAAGCATCGTTGGTGGAATAGGCCGTCATGGCATCGACCTTGCCGCTCACGAGGTCATTTAAATCAAAGCTGTGCTCAACCGTAATAAAGTCAGCTTGACTAATTTTTTCACTTTTAAGATAAGCCAATATCTCATCACCACGCGCAAAATCAATCATGATGCGCTTACCTTTTAAATCATGAATAGATTGTATTTTTTTATCTTTGCGAGTAATTAAAACGAGTGGCGAATGTTGCATGATGACTGCTAAAGCAACGACAGGTTTACCGTTGGCACGCTCAATTAAAAGATTGCTACTTGAGATGCCGAAGTTCGCTTTTCCCTCTACAACTTCATTGATCACATTGATTCCCGGCTTGCCTTCTTTAATCTCAACTTGAAGACCTGCTGCGCGGTAATAACCTAATTCTTTAGCGACGTAATAACCAGCAAACTGAAATGCATTTGTCCATTTCAACTGCAAGATAACGGGATCCGTTGGTGTGCGAATAACTTGATTAGCGAGCGTAGTACCAGCGCCAATAAAAAGCATAAAAGCTGCACAAAAGAGCGCTGAAATAAATCGATACATTGAGTGAAATAAAGGACTCATCTGCGATGCAATGTACTTTCTTTTTTACGATAAAACGGACGCAGTTTAGGCATGATTTTCTTGCGTAATTTCGGGGTATTTATTCATCTTAATCGACTACTTTAGGCCGTAGTTCATTACTAGGCCTTTTTGCCCAATTTAACCGAAATAAGAACGAGGCTATTTCTGCTAAGAAATAGCTTTTTTATGACCCCTTATTTCCATTGGCTTAGCGGGGGGGGTATTCATATTAGCTAGAAAAAATACGCCCTAGGGCGTAGTTGCTTTAAAATCAGCCTTTGGCTGAATTTATAAGCCTCCTAGGGGCTCTAAACAGTTTTTATTCATTGGCGTAATTTTTATATTTTGATTCGTAAATTATTTTTTTCGCAACACTTTTCTGCGCTCTTTTTATTGCAAAAGAGTAGGGGAGTTTTTGCGCAAAAATTAACGCCTTTTAGATTGGTTTTATCCTCAATAAAAATTCTGTTTTCTGCCTTATTTATTTTTTCTAGCATTGCCTTAAGTTATGCGCAAAATAATCCGCGTGCACTACCGAGTGGCGGCAAAGTTGTCGCTGGTTCAGCTGTCATTACTCAAAGTGGTTTACAAACCAACGTCAATCAAAGTTCACAACGTGCAGTTGTGAACTGGGATAGTTTTAATGTTGGTAAAGATGCCTCAGTTAACTTTAATCAACCCAATGCCAGTGCAGTTACTTTAAATCGTGTGACGGGTGGAAGTGCATCAGTGATTGATGGTGCAATACGTGCAAATGGTCAAGTCATTCTCGTTAATCCCAATGGGGTAACTTTTGGTCGCGGCGCAGAAATTAATGCCGCAGGAGTAGTGGCCTCCACCATGAACATCTCTGATAAAGACTTCATGGATGGTAAGTCCACTTTCAAGGGGGACGGCACCGGTAAGATTTTGAACGAGGGTAAGATTACCGCGACTTCGGCTAAAGGCTACATTGCCCTTTTAGCCCCTGAAGTGCAAAACGATGGTTATCTGATCGCCAAAATGGGCCCAGCCAGTACTGTGGCTTTAGCCAGCGGCCAACAGGTCACTTTAGACTTTCGGGGTGATCAGCTGATCTCAGTCAAAGTCGACCAAGGGGTGGTTAATGGCCTGATTGAAAATAAACGCCTCATCAAAGTCGATGGTGGCTTAGTGGTAATTGCTGCAGGTGCAGCAAATCAGCTGATGAGCTCAGTCATCAAAAATACCGGTCGGATCTCAGCTTCAGCAATGGTCAATAACGGGGGCGTCATCGAACTAGTTGCCTCCACCATTACCCAAGCTGGCAAGATCAGTGCCAATAGTAAGGAAGCCAATGGTGGCAAAATTACCCTCCAAGGCGAAGACATCACCCTTGCGGATCACTCCCAAACCAGTGCCACAGGAGCCACTAATGGTGGACTCATCAATGTGGGCACGACCAAAGTCACCTATACCCAAAATATCGACGGTACGCGCAGCAATATCGTTGCTGCTAATCTGGCTAAAACCGTTACGGTAGAAGGCTTAGCGGTGGTTGACGTGTCATCAACAAGTAAAGGCAATGGCGGTGAAATTAACATTTGGTCATCAGTAAAAACCCTCGTGGCCGGGACCTTCAAGGCCCAAGGTGGGTCTTTAGGGGGTAATGGCGGCTTTATTGAGACGAGTTCAAACGGTATTTTAGAGATCGCTAAATCGGTGATTGTGAGTGTCTCAGCTAAGCTTGGTAAAGCCGGCATGTGGCTCTTAGATCCCGAGAATATGACGATTGACGCAAGTACCGCATCAGCCATATCCGGTGCTTTAGCGACTTCGAATGTAACGATTGATGTCAAGGGCGACCTCACTGTAGCCGCTGGCGCGTCCATCTCAGGAGCAGCAAATACGGCAAGTAGCACGGCAAGTAACACTGCAAGTGGTACTGCAAGTAGCGCCTCAAGTAGCTCCTCAACTAGTTCAATAAGTAGCTCTACCGGCACCACTTTGACCTTAAATGCCACTGGCACGATCACCAATAATGGGTCTATTACCGCAACTGAAAACGGCAGTATTGTGATTAATGCTGCTACTGTGAACCTCGCTTCTGGCAGTTCTACCACGGGTAATCAAGTCACCGCTACTGCCCAGGCGATTACGGTTAATGGCAGTGTCTCAACCACAGGGGGTAGCACTGGTTCAATTAATGTGACCGGTGG
>CAJASX010000067.1 GCA_903944725.1 uncultured beta proteobacterium | reverse complement strand
TGCCGCAGGTCGAGCCATTATTCCTGCCAATATTAATCACCCCGAGCTTGAGCCCATGATTATTGGGCGTAACTTTCGCGTAAAAATTAATGGCAACTTGGGTAATTCAGCAGTCACCTCTTCAATTAATGAAGAAGTTGAAAAAATGGTTTGGTCGATTCGTTGGGGTGCCGATACCATCATGGATTTATCTACAGGTAAACACATTCATGAAACCCGCGAGTGGATTATTCGCAATTCTCCCGTGCCTATAGGTACTGTACCCATTTATCAAGCGCTAGATAAAACTGGCGGCGTGGCCGAAGATCTCACCTGGGAAATGTTCCGCGATACCCTAGTAGAACAAGCTGAACAAGGCGTAGATTACTTCACCATTCATGCAGGTGTGTTACTGCGTTATGTGCCCATGACCGCTGATCGCATTACGGGCATTGTCTCGCGCGGCGGCTCCATCATGGCGAAGTGGTGCCTTGCTCACCATAAAGAAAACTTCCTCTACACCAAGTTTGATGAAATCTGCGAAATTATGAAAGCGTACGATGTGTCATTTAGCTTAGGTGATGGCTTGCGACCAGGTTGTATTGCCGACTCTAACGATGCCGCTCAATTTGGCGAATTACATACCCTTGGCGAGCTCACTGCCAAAGCGTGGCAGCACGATGTACAGGTGATGATTGAAGGTCCAGGGCATGTACCAATGCAACGCATTGAAGAAAACATGACCGAAGAGCTCAAGCATTGTTTAGAGGCGCCCTTTTATACGCTGGGCCCATTGATTACCGATATTGCTCCTGGTTACGATCACATTACTAGCGGCATTGGCGCGGCCCAAATTGGCTGGTATGGCACCGCCATGCTGTGCTATGTCACCCCCAAAGAACATCTGGGCTTGCCCGATAAAGAAGATGTGCGCGAAGGTATTATTACTTATAAGATTGCCGCACATGGCGCCGACTTGGCCAAAGGCTTACCAGGCGCACAAGTACGCGACAACGCTTTATCGAAGGCGCGCTTCGAGTTTCGCTGGGAAGACCAATTTAATTTGGGGCTCGATCCCGAGCGGGCCCGCGAATATCATGATGCTACCTTGCCCGCTGAAGGTGCAAAAATTGCCCATTTCTGCTCGATGTGTGGGCCTAAATTTTGCTCAATGAAAATTACCCAAGAGGTTCGCGACTACGCCGCCACTTTAGATGCCGATGGTAACCCTAAAGTTATTCCTTTAACCCAGGAAGTTAAGCAAGGTATGGAAGAGAAGTCAATTGAGTTTCGTAAACGTGGTAGCGAAATCTATCAGTAATTGAATGCAATAAAGATTATTTGGTCTGATAAGTTTGGCTTAACATGTCCGCAATTAATTTAGCCCACAAAACCTATGCAATAGTCGGTGCGGGTTTACTCGGCCGACTGTTAGCAGTTAAGCTCGCGCAAGGTGGCGCCAAGGTAGATCTGTTTGATCAAGGTGGGCCAGCCGCCGAGCATTCTGCGGCTTATGTGGCTGCTTCTATGTTGGCGCCCTTGGCCGAATCGGCAATTACTGAAGCCAATGTGGTCGAAATGGGGCTTTATAGCTTAAGGCGTTGGCCAAGTATCCTCGCCAAATTGGCTGAGCCAGTCTTCTTTCAACAAGCAGGCACGCTCATTCTCTGGCATCGTCAAGACACGGCAGAGGCCAATCGATTTGCCGCTAAACTCAACCACAATTGCCAACATAATGCTGCCCTTAGCATGCCGCAAAAACTTGCGCTAGATGATGTTTTAGCCTTAGAGCCCAGCTTAGGTAAGCGCTTTCAACAAGGATTATTTTTGTCCCATGAGGGGCAGCTTGATAATCGCCAATTATTAACTGCCTTAGCTACAGAATTAAAGCGCTTAAAGGTAGTTTGTCATTGGCATCATAGTATCGAGCCGCACGAATTAAAACAAAATCATTACGCTTATATTATCGATTGTCGCGGTCTTGGCGCCAAGGCAGCCTGGGCTAAACCACTAGGAATTAAATCTAATCCATTACGTGGAGTACGTGGTGAGGTCGTGCGCTTGTATGCTCCCGAAGTAAAACTCAGTCGGCCAATTCGCTTCATACATCCGCGCTATCCGATTTATATTGCGCCCAAAGAAAATGATATCTATGTAGTTGGCGCTACTGAAATTGAATCAGAAGATTTATCACCTGCTAGTTTACGCTCAACTATAGAGCTACTCAGCGCTGCCTACACCGTACACAGTGGCTTTGCAGAAGCCCGTATTCTTGAAACCCTCACCCAATGTCGCCCAACCTTAAAAAATAATTTGCCCGCTATTCGTATTACCGAAAGCGGAGTCATGGAAATTAATGGTTTATATCGGCATGGCTTCATGATTGCGCCCGCTATTGTCGATTGCGCACACGAGTTGCTTGAAAGTATCGCAATGAATGGCGTAGACCCAGCTATTAGCGCTTTATCAGAGCAACTGCAATTGTCGGTTACGCAAAGTCGTGCATTATGCGCATCGTAGTGAATCACACTCCCCACGAGTTACCTGCGCTTAGTAAGGTAAGCGATGTATTGCAATTCATTGCAGCTAAACCACCTTATGCGGTAGCTGTTAACTTGCAATTTATTCCTAAAACACAACACTCTATCCATATATTAAAAGAAAATGATCAGGTTGAAGTCATCGCACCAGTGACAGGTGGTTAATTTCAATTATGTCAATCAACACCTTTCTGCTATGACAAAATTACGATGACAGCACCGCTACCACTCCATTCTGCCGATACGCTTGTTTTATACGGCGAAACGTTTGCAAGCCGTTTATTACTTGGCACTTCACGTTACCCATCGCCACAAATTTTAGAAAATGCAATTCGCATTGCTAGCCCGGCAATGATTACTGCAAGCTTGCGCCGCCAAGGCTCAGGTGCAGCCGAGGCTGAGAGTGGCTTTTGGCAACTACTTAAAAAAATGGCAGTTCCCGTATTGCCCAATACGGCTGGTTGCCATAGCCCACAAGAGGCCATCACTACTGCGCAAATGGCGCGTGAAGTATTTGATACCGCGTGGCTAAAATTAGAACTTATTGGTGATGATTACACTCTGCAACCCGATACCTTACAGTTAGTACAAACTGCCGAGTACTTAATTAAGGATGGTTTTAAGGTGCTGCCCTATTGCACTGAAGACTTAATCCTGTGTCAGCGCTTAGTCGATGTGGGCTGTCAAGCGGTCATGCCTTGGGCCGCGCCAATTGGTACTGCACAAGGCCCCCTTAATCCTTACGCAATGAAATTATTGCGTGAACGTTTGTCAGTTCCACTTATCGTTGATGCCGGCTTAGGCTTACCCTCACACGCCTGTTCTGTAATGGAATGGGGCTACGATGGTGTGTTACTAAATACTGCAGTAGCCTTAGCAACTGATCCCATCATCATGGCAAAAGCCTTTGCCCAAGCTGTAAGCGCTGGGCGCATGGCTTTCTTATCGGGCACCATTACACCCCAAGACTCTGCGCAAGCCAGTACGCCCCTCATTGGTACGCCTTTTTGGCATCAAGAATAAAGGGCGGGGTTTAAATCAATGAGTTTGATTCGCGATTTAGCCGACCAAATCATTGCGGCCCACCGTAATGATGACCTTTGCCTACCCATTCCACAAGCTACATTAGCCAAGCCCCCGCCCAATATAAATAATGAACATGCAATCGACCATGTCGAGTTAGCAGGGGCAATTGCAGCAGTGTCAATGGGATTTACTGAAGCCGATGCCAATATTGTTGGTAAAGCCTGGTCAAGAATGGCGCATCTCGATGGCGGCTTTAATCCACAGGCATGGCCTAACCGACCAGAGCATTTTGACTTACTACCTTGGTCTCGTGCCATGAATCCACAAGCCTTTGCAGAATGTCCAAAGCGTCTGGGGCTATATGCAGTAATGCCTGATGCGAAATGGGTGGCGCGCATGGTTGCAGCAGAAGTGCCCACCATTCAGCTGCGCTTTAAATCTACCGATCGGGCCGCAATTCAACAAGAAATTAAGCAGGCTATTGCCGTAGCCAAAGATAGTAAATCACTGCTATTTATTAATGATTACTGGCAAGAAGCTATCGAGCAAAATGCCTATGGCATCCATTTAGGCCAAGAAGATATTGCCAGTGCAAATTTAGAAGCGATTCGTCATGCAGGATTACGCTTAGGTCTTAGCAGCCATGGCTATGCCGAGATGATTGTGGCCGATCGGCTTTGTCCTAGTTATATAGCAATGGGCGCAGTCTTTCCAACTAATTTAAAAGTAATGCCTACCGTACCTCAGGGCTTAGGGCGTTTATATCAATACGCCAAATTAATGAGTGACTATTCGCTCGTTGCTATTGGCGGCATCGATGCCCAGAGCATTCATGCAGTATCGCAAAGTGGCGTTGGTTCAGTAGCGGTAGTTAGGGCCATCACCCAAGCTAGCGACCCCATCGCTGCGGTAAAACTATTGCAAGAATTAATGAAAACCTAAGTATCTTAACTTGCCAGTTTTACTGGGGATAAAAAGCCTGCATATGCCACAATGGTCCTGCCCCGGTGCCGAGGTTTAAAAACTGCCCTGCAATAATGCCCGCTTCAACATAATCAATCGCTTTTGCTACTGCAGTTTCCAGCGATAAACCAAAAGCCAAGTAAGTAGCAATTGCCGCAGCAAGCGAACATCCCGAGCCATGGGTATTAACAGTATTAATTCGTTGATGATGAAATTCTCGATGCTCTAAGCCAGTAATACTTTGCCATAATAAATAATCAGTTAACTCGCTTGGTGCATTTGGTAAATGGCCGCCCTTAATCAAAACTGCCCGTGGGCCAAGTTGCATCAATTCTTGTGCAGCCAAGGGAAATTCATTCACTTGTGTAATTGCTCGACCCAATAAAATCGAAGCTTCTGCTAAATTCGGTGTAATTAAGCTAGCCAAAGGAAATAATTCTGCCATCATAGCAGCAGCGGTTTTATGACCGCCTAAGCTTGCACCCGAGGTAGCTTGCAGTACAGGGTCAAGAATAATTTGCTTCACTTGGTGACGGCGCAACGTATCAGCAACAACGCGCACTATTTCTGGGTTAGCCAACATGCCAATTTTGACCACGTCTACTCCCATATCGGCAATGACAACATCAATCTGCGCCTCAATTACTTCTAAATCAATTGCTTGAATCTGTGTTACCCCAAGGGTATTTTGTGCAGTAATCGCTGTTACGGCAGTCATGCCATAGCCTCCTAAGGCAGTTATCACCTTAAGATCGGCCTGAATACCTGCACCCCCACTACTATCAGAGCCAGCAATGCTAAGTACGAGGGGAATGGTAGCAGAGGAAGGGTCGGTCATAGTACAGATGATAGCGCTAGAAACTTCAAGCCACAAAAAATTAAGCCTTAGATCGCCTGTAGCTTACCGCTGTTCACTGCCTTGCAAAATAAATCGTAATCTTTTAAATTTTGTGCCGCATAAGCTTTAGCAAAGCGATAAAAAGCAACGTCAACTTCATGTGATTCACCCAGATAACCTGCAATTTTTGCGGCATCACCAGAGCGCGCATGACCCAATGCTAAAGCCCAACCAAACATCTTTGCATAGTCTTCAAACGCCTCTAAATCACAACCGCCTTCACCAAAAGTAAGGCCACCCTTCATATCGCGAAGTTGTCTTACATAATAGTATTTTGTCGCTGATGTAGCATAGCCCAGAAATATATCAGGGGCACCCTGTAATAATCTTTGTCCAACGACAATACGATGTGCTTGGTTTTGATAGATAGAGGAACCAAGATAAGGGGATAAGACCGATTCCTGCGCTTCTTTATATTGCAAAAATAAGGGGTCATCCAAGTTACTCCCTTCAAAATACATCACCCCACAAATAGTACCAACGCTACCGATACCAACAACCTTTCGAACATAATCTTTTAATATATAACGATTAAACAAAAATTCTCTATCGGCTAACAGTGTTTTTCGATACTTACTTACGGCGACCTCTAATACTTCACGCATTGGCAAACCTTCCTGAGTAAAATCTGCTCGCTGAATTAAGGGTGGATTTTCAATAAATTTTCTATCCTTGCCAATCAAGTCGGTAAATTTTTCAAATACCCCTAAATTACATTGCCCTTTGGTTTTTTTAATAAATTGATCAAAAAGTTTTAAATGTAATTTACTAAAGTTATCACGTACAACTCGTTCTCCAAAAAATTCATAGGCTAAATTAACATAGCTCATTGAGGCATATTCAGTCAATTTTTCTCTATAACTTCTAACAATTTTTCGCACCAATGCTTCGCTGGTATGCTCGCTACCGCCAAGCTCTTCGCAAGCAACTACAGCACTCGCAACTAATCTTTTTAAATCCCATTCCCAGCTACCTGGCAAGGTTTCATCAAAATCATTAATACCAAAAACTAATTTATGTTCAGCGGTAGCAAAAAAACCAAAATTAGAGACATGCATATCACCACAAAGCTGAACATTAATATTAGTGCTTGGCTGACATGCTAAATCTTGCGCCATAATTGCTGCCGCACCTCTGTAAAAAGAAAAAGGCGACTCCATCATTCGCTGATAGCGAATTGGTATATATGATGGCAGGCGGTTTTTTTCTTGCTTCTTCAGAATATCGATGATGCCTATTCTTTTTTTAGGCAATATAAAGTCGCCCTGCTCGGCTAGACTCACTTTATTGCGCAAAGATTTTCCAACTGCAAAACGATCGGCTATCGAAAGTTTTGCGGCCTGATTAGTGCTTGGGGTATCTAAAATCGCTTTTTTAAGCGGCGTAGCAGGGCTTTTTTTAGGCATAATTAAGAATATAGCCTATCCGACTTTAATTAGTTGCTGAAAACTATTTCATAGCTTCGTATTCTCGCTATTTTAAAAATTGCTAACTTGTTTGCTGATACCGTCAAAGTAAACTACCTGCGTATCACTAGCCTTACCGCCTGGCTGTAAGTTAGCATAAATACCAACACGAAGGTAATTAGAGCCTAATGCAGCAGGAAGTGTTGAGCGAGTCTCATTAAGCAATAAGGCTCCATTCACATAGGCCTTAAAATACCCATCGCCACTCGTGGTTGATTTAATTTCATAGCGAATATTAATCCACTGATTCATTGGGTTAGTAGACACAGTATAGTTGTTTAGTGGGTTCCAGCTAAAATCTGAATAAGTTTGAATAATTAAAGCCCCACTTTTATTCATTTGAAGCGATGCAAGATCACCATAAGAAACCAATTCCCCGCTTGCTAAATTGTATTGATAATTAATTTGGGTGAGAATAAGGCTCAAGGTTTGTGAGGTATAAAGATTAGGCTGGGTTGGAATATAGATATTAGTATTAAACGTAATAATTTGACCCTGCGTCGCTGTGTAGTAGTTTGCATCTGAAATCTCCGCCCTGCTTCGATGATTTTCACAATCGCTAAAAGTTAAGCTAGCCCCACAATCACCTGGCCTTAACTCAAATCGGGCCGATTGAGTACCATCTAATACAGGTTGGTTATCCGACTTATTCACAATCAAGCAACCCCAAGAAGTTACACCACTAGTGGTGAAATTGATAAACTTCATATTGCCAAAAACTTCGGCATTGCTTACATTAATACAAGTGGTTCCTGGCGGAGTAGCTAAGCTAATTGCTGGTGTAGTTGAGCTAGACGAAGCACTGGAAGAATCGCTACCGCCCCCTCCTCCGCATGCATAAAGGAATATGGCGATTATTGTAATGAATGGGTATATAGAATACTTTTTCAGATAAACCTTTCTAAAATTTAGAATTGTTTAGTAAAATTATCCCCCATTCAGCAAAAGTCAACTTTATTTGACCTAAGCCTAGCGGGCCTAAGCCATGCTTGCTCTTGAGTACATGAACATCAGAGAACTCATGTGCGGCTCACACATGGCAAATATTAAAGTTCTGCTAAAATATCGGCTATTCCTCGATAGCTCAGCGGTAGAGCAGCAGACTGTTAATCTGTTGGTCCGTGGTTCGATCCCACGTCGAGGAGCCAAGGTTA
>CAJASX010000066.1 GCA_903944725.1 uncultured beta proteobacterium | reverse complement strand
TATTCGTACTGGCGAAGTTAACGAATCAGCAATCTAAAAACTTGCTTCTTCTAAAATCAGTGTTTTTGCTGCAGGATTAGAAGGTCTTACGCGCATTCCTTGAAAATAAATCTCTGTCTGAGCTAAGCCTGCTGTTAATAGTTTGAATGGCGGCGCTCCGTAAAAAGAATAGCCTGCCCCAGCCTCAAGCGACTGGCTTTGTTCTTTTCCAGCAGCGTCAATCACACAAATCACCTGCTGGCTTAAGCTTTGCACGTAAACCATATCGCCTGCCTTGCTTGGAAAAGACGTCTTAAATATGAAAGGGTTACCATCTATTTTTGGACAAGCAATATCACTGGCAATAGCGGGCGATACTTTTGGATTGGGCTGATTATTTAAAGCCACGGTCGAAAGCTCAGATGCAGCGGGGGTGACCTCTTGCTTAGCTAATTCAGGTGCGGCAGCTAGTGGCGCAGAAGGTGGTGGTGGTGCGACAACTGTTGTACTATTTACAGTCGTGTTAGGTGATGCAGTCATGCTTAAATTTGAAAAATCGTTGCCAAAATTAATAATCGCAAAAACGAGTGCAGCAGCAACGCTGGCATACAAAAATAATTTTCTCTGCTGATCCTTTATTTGTAAATCAGTAGGTACAGGCTTCGATTTTTGCGACGAGGCTGGTAACTTTTCTATCTCTAGTACTGGTGCATGCGCTTTCTCAGCTGCTGGTGCTGAAGCAGGCGTAGGCAATGCTGCTGCTACTGGTGTTGGTGTTGGTGTTGGTGCCGATACATTAACTAAAACTGGGGGCGCCACAATTTCTGCTTCAAGATAATCTGCTTCGTCTAAGCCCAAAATTGTGGCAACTTTTTGGGCCGAACGTAGTTTTAATGCTGCTGAATAAAATGCACTTTGCTCGCCATTCTCAATTTGCTGAATTTGCTTTTTTGAGAGACAAGCATCAAGTGCTAATGCCTCAATACTCAGGCCAAGCCTTTGCCTGGCCTCAATAAATGCCAAACAATGAATCTTGGGAATCTTATCCTTGCGCATAATTAATCGTTGATTGAAACAGCTATTTTATTCAAAAAATAGTAGCCCTAGGGGCAATTCGAGCTTAAATCTTGTAAAGTCTTACTTTCATCGTCTTTTGCACGACTAAGGTGCCTATTCTGGAGAAGTTATATGACAAATACAAGTCCTGTCAGCCCCAAAAATACTGGCGCCCCCCGCCGCCTCAATGCGCGTTCACGAATGGTTACCG
This sequence comes from uncultured beta proteobacterium, assembly GCA_903944725.1. Lineage (GTDB taxonomy): Bacteria > Pseudomonadota > Gammaproteobacteria > Burkholderiales > Burkholderiaceae > Polynucleobacter > Polynucleobacter hahnii. The sequence continues at coordinate 45,959 of CAJASX010000066.1, read as the reverse complement.
AGGGCGTGGCCCGCGCTCCTAACCGGTCGATGTATTACGCCATGGGCTATCAAGAGCAAGACTTTGTTAAACCGATGGTAGGGGTAGCCAATGGCCATTCCACCATTACCCCATGCAATAGTGGCCTGCAGAAATTGGCAGATGCTGCGATTACTGCCCTTGAGGAAGCTGGCGCTAAAGCACAAGTATTTGGCACCCCTACTGTATCCGATGGTATTGGCATGGGTACTGAGGGCATGAAATATTCCCTTGTCTCACGCGAAGTCATTGCCGACAGCATTGAAACCTGTGTCAATGGCTTATGGCAAGATGGGGTTGTCGTAATAGGTGGATGCGATAAAAATATGCCGGGCGGCATGATGGCCTTGGCGCGTACCAATGTACCTGGTATATACGTCTACGGCGGTACGATTAAACCCGGTCACTACAAAGGCAAAGAGCTTAATATTGTTTCTGCCTTTGAAGCAGTGGGTGAATTTACCTCTGGACGCTTAAGTGAAATTGACCTCAAAGGTGTAGAACAACACGCCTGCCCTGGTAGCGGTTCTTGCGGAGGTATGTATACCGCTAATACCATGAGTTCATCTTTTGAAGCACTAGGCATGAGCTTGCCCTACTCTTCAACAATGGCCAATGAAGATGCCGAAAAAGTCGCTAGCGCGCATGAATCGGCCATTGTTTTAGTCGAGGCGATTAAAAATAATTTACGCCCCCGTGACATCATCACAAAAAAATCGATTGAAAATGCCGTCAGTGTGATCATGGCAGTGGGCGGCTCAACTAATGCAGTACTGCATTTCTTGGCCATTACCAGTGCCGCAGAAATCGATTGGACGATTGATGATTTCGAACGAATTCGCAAACGGGTACCCGTCATAGTTGATATGAAACCTTCAGGTAATTATTTGGCGACCGACCTACATCAAGCTGGCGGTATTCCCCAGGTAATGAAGATTTTGCTCGATGGTGGTTTATTACATGGTGATTGCATCACCATCACTGGCAAGACGATTGCTGAAGTTTTGAAAGATGTGCCGTCAGTTCCGCGTGCCGATCAAAACGTCATCCGCACCCTCGAAAACCCTTTATATCCTCACGGTCATTTAGCGATTTTAAAAGGCAATATTTCACCAGAAGGTTGTGTGGCAAAAATTACAGGCTTAAAAAATCCATCGATCACTGGACCAGCTAGAGTTTTTAATTCTGAAGATGATGCCATGGCCGCGATCATGGCGCAAAAAATTCTACCGGGCGATGTCATGATTATTCGCTATGAAGGTCCTAAGGGTGGTCCAGGCATGCGCGAAATGTTGGCACCTACCTCTGCTCTAGTGGGCCAAGGCTTAGGTGAATCGGTAGGCCTCATTACCGATGGCCGCTTCTCGGGAGGCACTTGGGGCATGGTAGTCGGTCATGTAGCTCCAGAAGCCTTTGTTGGTGGCACGATTGCCTTAATTGAAGAAGGCGACTCAGTTACTATCGACGCAAATAAATTACTCATTCAACTGAATGTGAGCGAAGCTGAAATTGCCAAACGTCGTGCTGCTTGGAAGCAACCCCAGCCCCGTTACACCCGCGGCCTTTTAGCCAAATATGCTTTCCTTGCTAGCAGCGCCAGCAAAGGTGCAGTGACCGATTTGAACTTAGACTAAAAGCGCCTAACCCAAACTCAAGGCGCTCAACAATGCACTCCAAGCAGTTAATGGGCCCCCGTGTGGCCCATTGGCTGTACTGGTAATTTCACTTCAACTTCACCCGCTTTAGCAAATTTTAATTTCACGGGAATCAAATCACCAGCTTTTAACGGCGTCTTGATGCCCATAAACATCAAGTGCAAGCCACCTGGTTTTAATTCGACTACGCCCGTGGCAGGCACATCAATCGCTTTTACTTGACGCATTTGCATCGTATTACCTTCCATCGACATCGTATGCAGTTGCACCTCATCGGCTACGGGTGAGCTAGCACTAATTAATTGATCAGCGGCGCCTTGATCAATAATTTTCATAAAGCCACCTGCTACTTTTTGTCCGGGGACGGTAGCTCGGGTATAGGCACTCTCAATTTTAATTTGACCGACTTGAGCATTTTGAGCATTTGCACTAAGTGCAAGTAGCAAACCACTTAAAAAAAATAGTCGTAGTTTTAATTGCTGAACTTGTTTCATGTGCTGAACTTGTTTCATTTTCTTCCTCTGTTGTTGAAATACCATTAATAAATAAAAACCTTAATTCTAAAATTCTGCTGCTAGCCAATTACTGCTGCTTTAAAAACCAAGTCTTTAACGCTGTAAATTGAATTGGGCCAGTTTTGCGTTGCCATTGCCCATTCTTATCAATCAAAATCGTGATCGGTGTTTCGCCATGCCACTTAGGGTCAACCTGATAACGCATTGCATCATCAAAGGGTTGAAAAACAGAAAAATTATTGGCATTCTGTAGCTTTGCCCGCATTAACATTTTCTGCACCATCTCAGGTGGTACATCGTCTACCTGAACAAATGCCACTTTGTATTGTTTATTTTGACTAAGAAATTTTCCCCATTGCGGCATTTCGGCCATACAAGGCGCACAAGTAACCCCCCAAAAGTGCACTGCTATTGGCTCACCCAAACTAGTTTTACTGAGCTGTGCCCATGTACCATTTTGATATGCCTTTATGGGCTCACTTGCTTGTGCAACTTGCAGCATACAAAAGACAGCTGCTAACATAGTCAAATAGCGCTTCATTCCGCTTGTCCAATCGATAAGAGTTGATAACCTTTAGCGCGCGTCAGCCAAGATAAAAATACTTGTTTGCCTTGATTAACGAGTAAAGGATGATCGGTATAGCCCACTGCTTCAGAAATCGGTTTGGCAATCGACCAAGTCTTACCATCGTCATTAGAGTGTTGCAGAAAAATGATCGCCTTTTCGCCATTAAATTCTTTCCACACCAACCATACTTCCTGGCCCAAGGTTAATAAATATGGGCGAGCGACATTCCTATTGGCGTTACCTAACTGACGTGGGGGTGAATAGGTTTTGCCTTCATTATTCGAATTGGCATAAAAAACACCTTGTCGCGCACTACCCTGGGTGAACCAAGCAACATGAGTCGTGCCGGCGCTGCTAATAGCAATTGCTGGCCCATGATGTGGGCACACATCGGTTTTCCAATTATCTATCGCTACCCGCTGAATTCGGGCTATGGCCGCCTGCTCTTTGACAATACCTTCTTTGCCCACGCCATCTTTAGTCCGCATATCCTGCTTATTAAGCTGGTTTAAATTAAGCACTGCTTGAGTCGCCTGATCACGCACCCCACCTGAAAAAATAGCGCGGTAGACCAGCATAGGTAGTTGCTGTGAATTTAGCGCCATACCAATTCGACAACATTCACAACTTTCTGGATTTAAGATTAATTCCGGCTCAAAAACAATGCCGCCATTTGTTGAGATTGCATACGCAATCGAGCCGCCTAATTTTTTACTGCCCTGCTTATGTGCAGCTTTAACCACCCGCTTATCAATCCACGCTAAATGAATCACTCCTTGGCTGTCGGTTTGCAATACCGGAAAACGCTCGCTTGCCCCATTTTGAATTAGTGGTTTAGCTGCGGTAAATGTTTTACCAACATCGTTTGAGCTTGCGGTATTAATTTGCGCATTCCAATTGCTATCTTTAAAAAAAGCATAAGCAATAAATATATTGCCTTTAGGGTCAACTGTTATTTGCGGCCTTGCATCACTGCCTACATCAAGCTTCTTTTGATGGTTAGCAATTTCTACTGGCGTGCTAAATGTCTTACCTAAATCAGTAGAATGGGCTGCCGTAACAGCGCCTCCTGCAGTCCAAATTAAAAAAAGTTGTCCATCACTTGTTAAAAATGGCGTGGCTGCATTGGCACATTCAAGATTAGTGCCTGTACAGGCAGCCATCTGCGGGTGCGTCACCTGATGTACCGATTTCACCATCATTTGACTATGATCATGTTCGGGCATTTGCGCAAACACCTCAGCACCAGATAAGTAGAATACGCAGATCAAAATTCTGCACCAAGCTTGATACCTCATTTTTACGCTAGCTTCTTTCAAAATTACTAATCTCTTTCATCATCGCTAATTAACTAAAAAGTAAACTTTCCGCCAACCGTAAATGCTTGCGGCATGCCAAGTACATAGCTATTGTTATTGCTACCTGAACCAAAAGTAATGTACTGGCGATTTAACATATTGACTGCGGTGACATACAAAGTAATAGATTGATTCACTTCGTAATTAGCGCGTAAGCCAAAGATGGCATAAGCAGGCACAGGCAAAGTATGCGCGGTATCCATCCACGAGTTTCCCACATAGCGCATGGTGGTAGTTATGCTAGCTTTGGGCACTGGAAACCACGTCACGCCGAGATTACCAATATTTTGCGGCACCCCTGCAACTTGGCTGCCCGTAGGGTCACTAGTGGAGCTTGCGGTTAAGACGGTATTAGTCAACGAATAGCCGGCATCTACCGCCCATTGGGGCGACAAATTATGGTGAAACTGCATTTCAATGCCCTGACTTTGCAGGTTTTGATTATTTGTATAGTAATTAATGCTCGTCGACACGCAATTGCCTGCCGCTGCTTTCAGCGGATTACTGCTCTTTGTCGAGCCGCATAATTTCTGAGCCAAGGCTACATCGGTAGCATTATTGGCTTTTAAGTTATAGGTCGTAATGGCATTGGTTACTTGATTAGTAAAAGCGGTTAACTGCAGAAAACCTTCCTTCCAACGGTAATCTGTGCCGGCTTCAAAGCCTTTCATAATTTCAACGGTTAAATTGGGATTAGCAAAATTATTTCCTCCACTTGAAGAAGCATAAGATCTTAAGGTGTTATTTAAACCGGGCGCATGGTAAGCCTGATAAATCGCACTACGTAGACTCCACTCTTTGGATAAGCCATATAAAAAACCTAGATTAGGACTCAAAATAGTTTTATTTTGATTCGAGATATTTTGATAGCTGGCATTCTTACCCCCTGGCCCAGTGTTGTAGTACGTTGGTGTTGAGCTACTCCAATTATCAACTCGTAAAGCCAAAGTCGTTTGCAAAGGAATAATGCTAGTGGTAGATTTTGCTTGACCCATTACCCCATAAAAATTTTGTTGCCCTTGGGCATAATTTACCGAGCTTACAGCACCAGTAGTCGTTAAGTTATTAGTTAAATTTGAACCAGAAATATTCCGCCCATCAACGCCTACCAACACTTGATCGACTAAGCCTTTCATATCCTTAATATATTGCACGCCAGCTCCAGTGGTGGAATATGGATCATAGTAATTCGAGCTAATATAGGGCGTATTGGTCGCTAACTTCTGCGCATTAAAAACAGAACTTACGGCTGCATTAGAACCATTTTGTTTATTAAAAGCAGTATTTTGATAAAACAAATTGACGAGCACCTTATCGCTCTCACTTAATTTAGTGGTCGTGCCAGCTGCTAAATCGGTGGTTTGCTTTAAATTAGTGGCAATACTCATGGCATTAGAATAATCGGCCATCGTGCCATATCCTAAACGCACAAAGCCCTTGGTATCACTGCCCGCTTTAAAATAACTTTGTAAGCGTACATTAGTATTTTGTGCCGCTGCCGATCCCATGCCAGGCTTTACGCTATTTGCTGCAGCTGGCGAGATGGTGGCAATATTAGTGTAACCCCCTGTATTCAGATAATCTGCCGATAAACGTAACTGCAGATTATCAGTGGCCATAATATCTTTCGATGCAGCCAAATTAACCGTGTTAAAGGTACCGTAATTGGCAGATACTTCTTGCTGACTATTTTTGGGTGTGCGGGTATTCATATTAATGACCCCACCCATGCCCCAGTTACCCCATAAACTTGATATACCCCCGCGCATAAACTCAACGGTATCAATCGACGATAGCGGCACTAAATTCCACATAATCGTGCCATAGAAAGCATCATTTAAGGGTGAGCCATCTGCCAAAACTAAAGTACGGGCGTTACCTAGGCCACGTACATTTAGACTTTGGCCGGTCGGATCTTTCTCGTAATAGGGTTGATCATTTAAAAATACCCCTGGCTGGTTTTTTAAGATTTGATCAATTGTTTGATCGGGCGCTAACTCCAAGACCTCTTTGGTTAAGATCGTCGTGTTTAAGGGAATTTGATCGAGCGGGGTATCAGAGCGGGTGGCGTTAACCGTAACACCGCTTAATTTTTGATCGTAATCGGGTGGTGGCGCAATTTGCGCCTGTGTAGGGCTTAGATATCCTGCAGCCCAAAGCAAGCTTACGCTGTGCAAGACTAAATTTTGTAACGTGCGCTTTTTTAGGTGTCGCACCACCAGAACATTAGGGCAATACATAGCAAACTCCCAGAAACTTGATTAACCACACTTGCCATCAATGCGTTATAGAGCGCAATAAAAGCAAGGCGTACTTCATGGCATTAAGCCAAAAGGTTAAGTTTTAGAGCTGGCTAGGAGGTGCCCGAGCGGGCTGAGAAATCCAAACAAAAAGTGCTTTGGGTGAAACGTAATATAGCGTAGGAAAAGCTTGTGAAAGCGCACCAACTGGAGTTACTGAGGTTGCCAAACTAGCATGAAGAGCAAGGGGGGCATGCGCTATGATGCAAAGTGGGCAATCGTGATTCATGCCAGTAGGGTGGCTAGGCGCCGACTCTGAGGTAGAGCTGAGATCTAGCGTTAACGCAATAGCATTATCGCTCTGCGTCTGACAAATTTCCATGGTCAGGCTGGCTGCCGTACTACCTGTTTGCATAGTAGCCAACGCGGGCGACATACTACTAAAAAGCAATGCAATTATTGTGCAGGTAGAAGTAAAGAAGCGAAATCGTCTCATGGCGACAAAATCATCATAAAAATAATGGCGTAAAAAATAGTTTGATCGATTGCATGCAGGGCTTAAATTATTTTTTATTGGGCTTAACCATCCGCATGATCGTGATCACAGAAACAGCCAACCAGACAATAAATAAAATTTGCACTGTGCTCATTTTAGGTCTCCCTCAGATAAAGTAAGGTAAGTTTAAAAGAAAATGCTTATGTGCTACTAATTCTTGCCCGTAAAAGCGGCATCATTGCCAAAATAGTGGCGATTAATAAGACAATTTCCAAAGTGTAAACCAAAGAATAGCCAATTGCTGGGCCATTTAAGGCATCAGGTAATACCTTAGCATTTGCTAGCGCCACCACCAAATCGCGAATCACTCCACCCAAGCCCACCGCGATTCCTGCAGCCGAAGCTTGCACTGCCCCCCATGCCCCTAAGGCTAACCCCCGTTGCTCGGCAGGCGCAAAGTTCATTGTCGCTGTAAGGGTGCCATGACTAAATAAACCGCCCCCAAAGCCAATTAAAAAGGTGCCAATAATAAAGATAATAGTAGCCTGCAATGGCGCTGCGGCAATCACAAAAATAAATGCTGGAATACCAACATAAGCGCCCAATGTAGCCATGCGAAAAGGATCGCTCCCCCTACTTAAGACTCTTGAGGCCCAAGTAAAACCCCAGAGCCCGCCAATGGCTAAGGTAGCCGTTAAAGCAGTGGTTGCGCTCACACTCATTTTCAACAACTCGCCACCATAAGGTTCTAAGAGCACATCATTCATACTAAAAGCCATGGTGCCAAAACCTACCACCACCAAACGGCGCACGGCATTACTGCCAGTAGTAAAAGTACGCCATGATTGAATAAATGAGGGCTCAACTTGGTTGGCGCGACTACGCACTTGTGCCCGTGTTTCCTGTTTCCACAAAGCAATCACATTCAAAATAAGTGTAATCACTGCCGAGGCTTGAATCACCTGAATTAACCGTGCTGGGCTAAATTGCTCGAGCGCTAAACCAAAAATTAAGGCACTGATAATCATGCCGAAAAGTTGCATGACATACATTAAACCTACGACTTTCGGCTGCGCTTCAACCGGTGCTAAATCGGTAGCCAGAGCAAGTCCGACTGTTTGCGTCATGTGCACACCAGCACCGACAAAAAGAAAAGCTAAGCCCGAGGCCACCCAACCAATCCAGACCGGTGCCTGACTCGATTGACCGCCGCCCGATAAAACCAATAAGGCAAATGGCATGATCGCCAAGCCACCAAATTGCACTAAAGTCCCCATCCAAATATATGGCACCCTTCTCCAGCCTAAGGCTGACTGGTGGTTATCGGAACGAAAGCCAATTAAGGCACGAAAAGGCGCAAATAAAATTGGTAAAGAAATCATCACTGAAACAATCGATGCAGGTACATGCAACTCGACAATCATTACTCGGTTTAGGGTGCCAACCAATAGCACTAAAGCCATGCCAACTGAAACCTGAAAAAGTGACAGTCGCAAGAGACGTGATAAGGGCAAATCGGCTGAGGCGGCATCAGCAAAAGGTAAATAACGTGGGCCTAGCTCAGACCAACCTTGAATTAACTTTTTGGTAACACGATTCATTGAAAAAATTTTACCTTAGCGCTGCAAAGAAAAAGGCTGGGATGTGCGATCCCAGCCTTGCACGAAAAGCTAAAGTACTTTACTTCTTCGCTACTGGTGCGGCCATGGGTGCAGCCATGGGTGCTGCTGAACTAGCCATCACTGGAGCATTGCCTTGTAAAAAAGCTTTAACCCAAGTGGTGTTAGAAACAATTGCTAAGTGAACGCAGAACGAGCTAATCGCTACAGCTGCAATAAAAATAGGAATACCAACAGTGGGTTTTACAACAGTCCACATTTTTCCGTAAATCATATTGATCTCCTCTTTTTTATTTGAGCCAAGGCGAGTAGATATAAGCCAGTAAATGGGCAAGAGCTGCAATCATGCCGAAAAACTGGGTCCCTTGAATCAGATTGCGGTGCAACTCTTCCGATTCAGCGTCATTTAAGCCGGTTAGGCTTACATTTCCGTTTGACATTATTTTTGTCTCCCTTCGAAAGACGAACTACTTTCGTGCCAAACCCGCACGAGGGTTTTATGACTAAAGCCATTTGCATGAAACTATAAAACCACTTCAACCACATGTGTAATATAAAAATTACACATCGACTTGTCAACTAAATTTTACATATTTTGCAGATAAACTACCTAGGGGATATACCTATATAGATAAAGGACCAATAGCCCAAAAAGGGCTATTGTCTCTAGGGCGCTGATGGGGGCGCTATGGGCTGGAAGGGCTTAATTACCTAGCTGGTGCCCGCTTAAACAGCCCGTTTTTTGGTCAATTTACCAATTAAAGGCCATAGCAAGAGCCCCAAAGCCAAGGCGGTAATCGAGCCAACTAGGTAATTTGAGAAAAAGATCTCTAAGCTTCCTTGAGACATCAGCATCGACTGCCGGAAAGAGTCTTCAGCTCGATCGCCTAACACTAACGCCAATACCATCGGCGCCATCGGGTAATCGAGTTTCTTGAAGATATAGCCCAACACCCCAAAGCCCATCATCAGCCAAACATCAAAGGTCGCGTTATGCACTGTATAAGCGCCTACAGCGCAGATCACAATAATGATCGGGGCAATAATTGAAAATGGAATGCGCAAAATGGAAGCAAATAAAGGCACGCAGGTTAAAACCACAAATAAGCCAGCTAAATTACCCAAGTACATACTAGCAATTAAGCCCCAAACAAAATCTGGTTTCTCAACAAATAAGAGTGGGCCAGGCTGTAGCCCCCAAATTAATAAGCCTCCCAATAAGACAGCAGCGGTAGGCGAACCAGGAATACCCAAGGAGAGCATCGGCAACAAGGCGGCGGTACCGGCAGCATGTGCGGCAGTTTCGGGAGCAATAATGCCCTCCATTTCGCCCTTGCCGAAGTTTTCGCCACGCTTAGAAACCCGTTTTGCTACGCCATAAGACATAAAAGAAGCGGGGGTTGCCCCGCCAGGCGTAATGCCCATCCAGCAACCAATTAAACAACTGCGTAATGAGGTAGCCCAATATTTCGGTAACTGTTTCCAGGTTTCCCAGACAATTTGACTGCGAATTTTGGCAGTTGCTCCCGAAAATGACAGGCCCTCTTCCATCGACAAGAGAATTTCACCAATGCCAAATAAACCAATCACTGCAATTAAGAAGTCAAAACCACGCATTAATTCGTGATTGCCAAAAGTTAAACGCAATTGTCCTGTGACCGTATCCATGCCAACTGTAGCTAAAGCAAACCCCAGCATCATTGCAGAAATAACTTTAAACGGTGAGCCTTTATTCATTCCCACAAAACTACAGAAGGTTAAAAAATAAACTGCAAAAAATTCAGGCGGTCCAAACTGCAAGGCAAACTTGGCGACTAAGGGCGCCAAGAAAGTGATCATCACGATCGCAAAAAAAGCACCTACAAAAGAAGAGGTGAATGCGGTAGTTAAGGCGGCGCCTGCTTTACCATTGCGCGCCATTGGGTAGCCATCAAAGGTTGTTGCCACCGACCAAGGTTCGCCAGGAATATTAAACAAAATAGAAGTAATCGCCCCACCAAACAAAGCACCCCAATAAATACAAGAGAGCATGATGATGGCCGAGGTAGGCGGCATCGTGAATGTTAGTGGCAATAGAATGGCAATACCATTTGCGCCACCCAAGCCTGGTAATACACCAATAATCACGCCCAACGTCACGCCAACTAACATCAGCAATAAATTAAAGGGGGACATTGCAATCGCAAAGCCCTGAAACAGTAAATTAATTTCTTCCAACGTAAACTCCTAAATAGACAGCGCTATGTTTTATCTATAAATTTTGATTTATTGCACACCAATAAAAATTAGGGGGTTAAACCAAGAACCACGTGGCAGTGGCACTTGAAACCAAACTTCAAATAAGACATAGAGCGCTATGCTCACTCCTAGGCCCACAGCAATGGCCTTCCAATAAGCATACTTACCTAACCAAACCATGAAGACCACAATATAAATTGCTGATGAAACATAAATACCAATCAGCTGCACACCCAAAATAAAGACTAGGGCAGGAATAAATACTGCCATCACTTGGCGAAATGGCTCTTTGTCAACAAATGACTCTTGTTTTTTTTCCTTATTTTGAAACACCGCCTGATATAAGGTGACAGTACTTGAAAGCAAAATAATTAAGCTAATGTAAAAAGGAAAATAGCCCGATTGTGGGCCGTCACTGCCCCATGAAGCACCTAGCTTAATACTGCCAGTCATTACTACAAAACCAAATACTAAAAATAGTAAGGCAGTAATAATTTCCATCGTTCTAACGCTAACAACCATTTCTTGCTTAGAGGGTTCAGACATAACTTAGTTAAATATAAAAGACAATTAAAATAAAAATAAGACTTCTACAATACTAAGTAGAAGTCTTATTGGATAGCAACAATAGCTACTGTGAATAATTATTGAGCAATAAAGCCGGCCTCTTTCATTAACCTCACATGTAAAGCTTCATTTTTACCAAGCCAATTAACATAGTCTTGGCCAGTCATAAAAGTCTGGTTAAAAGCGCCATCGGCCATAAACTTCTTCCACTCTGGGGTCTCGCGCACCTTTTTGAGAACGCCAATGAAGTAATCAACCTGCTCTTGCGAAACCCCAGGTGCCATAAAAATGCCGCGCAGCATTACATAGTCGGTGGGCACACCAACTTCTTTACAAGTTGGCACGTCGTACCAAGACTGCGTAGGGGTAATTTTGTCTTTATATGGCATGCGCTTCTCATCAAAAACGCATAAGGCCCGCAATTTACCTGCACGCCATTGTGCAACTGCCTCAATCGGGTTATTTACAGAGGAGTCGATATGATTGCCAACCAACTGAACTGCCACATCACCGCCGCCCTTAAAAGGAATATAGGTGAATTTAGCACCCGTAGCTTTTTCTAAAGCAACCGTAATAATTTGATCTTCTTGTTTTGAGCCAGTGCCGCCCATTTTAAATTTACCTGGGCCCGCTGCTTTGGCCGCATCAATATATTCTTTCGCAGTTTTATACGGTTTGTCGGCGTTATCCCACAAGACAAATTGATCAAGTGCCATCATCGCTACAGGCGTCATATCGCGCCAATTAAATGGTACGCCAGTAGCTAAAGGAGTGGTAAATAAATTGGAGAGCGTAATCACAATTTTATGCGGGTCGCCTTTAGCACCTACCATCGCTAAAAAACCTTCCGCACCTGCGCCAGCAGATTTATTCACTGGAATAACCGATTGCTTCATCAGATTATTTTTAGTAATAATGCCTTGAATCATGCGTGCCATTTGATCTGCGCCGCCGCCAGGCCCAGCAGGAATAATGAACTCAACAGGTTTAGTGGGCTCCCAAGCGGCCCAAACTGGGTTAATGCTAAAAGTAACTGCTGCGACAGTAAGGGCTAAAAATAGCTTGTTCAGTTGTTTCATGAGTCTCCTCCATTTATTTAATTCTGCCAATATTACCTTGGCTTTTAACAACGTAAGCATTATTTTTATTGAAATAATATAAGCTGGCGTTGACCTTCATCAATCATTGCAGTTTCTAATGCCAATTAAAGTCAATAACTAGTAGAAACCCTTATTTATAACTTGGCACTATTAATTAAGAACCTTATATCCTCGACCTCGCAGGCAATTAGTCACCACTGCTTCTTGAGCCTTATTGCCCTGATAGAGTCCATAGCCCCCACCAACAATGCCACCGACACCCGCAGACTGAGCAATATTAGAGCCGGTGCCACCTGCCACTAATCCCAATAAAGCACCAGCAGCCACACCCATCGCTGCATCAGTAAGGCCAGATTTTGCCGCCCCATCTTGCTGGGTTGCATAGGCTTGGCACTGCTGTAAATCAGCATCATAGGTAGCCTGATTAACGCCTTTCATATCAACAATCGGCTTTACATTTGCCCCAGCACAGGCGACTAAAAATAAGGGGGTGAATAACAGTGCAAATGCTTTCATGTAAAAATTCCTCTTTTGGCAAATTCAAACTTTAGTCTATTTCCCGAATAGGCGTATGAAGCCCGTTGGTAATAGTATATTGAAATTAACACTAAGTAGTATTGGAAACTGGTGCCGGAAAGAGGAATCGAACCTCCGACCTTCGCATTACGAATGCGCTGCTCTACCAACTGAGCTATTCCGGCGTTGGGTTAGAAGAAATTTTAGCTTAGGGTCAAATACTTAAACCAAATCTTTAGGGCAAGTGATAAGCGCGTAAGAGCTCGATTTCTTCGCCAGCGCCCAACATTACTGAAACCCGTTGATGAAGTGCAGTCGGTTCAATATCTAAAATACGCTGTGTACCATTAATCGCCTGCCCGCCGGCTTGCTCAACTAAAAAAGCCATCGGATTTGCCTCATACATCAACCGCAACTTACCGGGTTTATTGGGCTCACGCTGATCCCAGGGGTACATAAAAACTCCTCCTCGCATCAAAACGCGATGCACATCGGCCACCATCGAGGCGATCCAGCGCATATTGAAATCTTTTTGGCGCACGCCAGTTACACCAGCTAAACACTCTTCAATATAGCGTTGCACTGGTTTGGCCCAGTGCCGCAGATTCGACATATTGATGGCAAACTCTTTAGTCGCTTGAGGAATACAGATGCCCTGTTTAATTAAAATAAAATCGCCTGTAAGCGGATCAAGCGTAAACAGATCGACACCCGCTCCCAAGCTCATGACTAAAGTGGTTTGTGGACCATACACCACATATCCTGCAGCAACTTGCTGAGAGCCGGCCTGCATAAAATCATTTGGCTCTAAGGGCGTGCTTGGATTCAGTTTTTTTAAAATAGAAAAAATCGTACCAATCGATACATTCACATCAATATTAGAAGAGCCATCAAGCGGATCGAATAAGATTAAATAATCGCCTCTACCTGAACCTACCGTAATTGGCAACTCCATTTCTTCGGAAGCGATGCCCGCTAATGTACTGCAAGCGCTTAGTCGACTAATTAAAGCGTCGTTAGCAAGTACATCTAACTTTTGTTGCACTTCACCCTGCACATTTCCTGTGCCCGCAGAGCCTAATAAACCAATGAGGGGGCCTTGCGCTACCAATTGGCTTAAGCCCACACAGGCTTGACTGATGGCCAACAGCAGATCTTGCAAGCCGTCTGGCAACGGTTGACCTTGCGGGTTCAAGTCAGTTAAATATTGCTTAAGATGCATCTGCTTATTCTAGAGCTTTATTCACAACCTCTCGCACATCAGCCGAGAGTTTGGGGTTGGCAGCCACCTGCGCTAAAGCTGCTTGCATCTTACTTTGATAGGGTTTTGCAAAAGAACGCCAACGATCAACTGCACGGGCTAGGCGGGCTGCTACTTGTGGATTAATTAAATCGAGCTCTAACACTGCTTCAGCCCAAAATGTGTAAGCACCCCCATTCCATTGATGAAATCCAGCAGGGTTAGACATGCAGAAGGTATGAATCAAACTGCGCACCCGATTTGGGTTGGTCATTTTAAAAGCAGGATGGTTACGTAAGCCCCGTACCCGTGCTAAAGGTTCATCTAGTGAACACATGGCCTGTAAAGCAAACCACTTATCTATCACCAGCGGATTATCAGCAAAGCGCTGATAAAAATCGGCTAAACAATCTGCCGCTTTAGGTGCTCCCTGTAACACTAATGCAGCGAGAGCCCCAAAACGATCAGTCATATTGTCGGCTTGCTCGTATTGATCTACAGCCAACTGCTGCATGACTAACTGCTGCGGATCAGCTAGCAATAACATGCTTAAGGCAAGATTTTTTAAAGCGCGCTTGCCCACACTAACTGCATTGGGTAAGTATGGTCCAGGCGTTTGCATCTGCTGATAAGTGCTGAGCCAATCGGGCTGCAGCGTTTTCGCTAGGGCCAATCGATAAGCCTGCCGTGCACCATGAATTTGTAAGGGCTCAATTACAGCGCATTGTTCATACAAATACGTTTCAGCCGGTAAAGTGAAGACTAATTCTTTAAAGGCAGGATCTAAAGTATGGTCTAACAAAATGCTGCGATAGGCGCTGATCAAATTTTCGTCTGGCAAGCGTCCAGCTAAGATCAATTCTAAAGCTAATTTCTGTGCGGCCTCCCAGCGATTAAAGGGATCATCATCACCTGCCATCAACAATAACAAATCATTTTCACTTTGCACAAAATCTAAAATGATGGGCGCAGAAAACCCCCGGTTAAGCGACAGTATTGGCCGCTGAGGAACCTCATCAAAAGTCCAGGTTTGCGTACTAGCACTTAATTCCAATAAATGTTCTGCACCACATGGCGTTATTTGACTATGCTGTAGCTTTGTCTGTGCCTTTGCAGATAAGGTTTGTGTGGGCACAAACAAACGCATTAATAATGGAATTAAAAATGGTTTAAGCTCGGCCTCGCTTGCCTTAGAAGTGCAAGTTTGTGCTAAGGTTAATTGGTATCGCTGGTTAGTTAAGTCATAGTTTTCGATTACCTTTACGCGGGGCGTACCTGCTTGGCTATACCAAGCTTCAAATTGACTTAAATCTCGTCCATTCGCATCTGCCATGGCTGCTAAAAAATCATCACAAGTTACTGCCTGACCATCATGGCGCTTAAAGTACAGATCCATCCCTTTACGAAAGCCATCCCGCCCCAATAAAGTTTGGTACATGCGCACGACCTCTGCACCCTTTTCATAAATCGTCACAGTATAAAAATTATTAATTTCTTGATAGGTGTCGGGCCTTACTGGATGCGCCATTGGACCAGCATCTTCAGGAAACTGAGCCGCCCGCAACAAGCGCACATCGGCAATACGGCTAACTGCCCTACCCGATTCGCTACCAATTTGATCGGCTGAAAATTCTTGATCCCGAAAAACGGTTAAGCCTTCTTTTAATGACAATTGAAACCAATCGCGACACGTCACTCGATTGCCAGTCCAGTTATGAAAATACTCGTGTGCCACAACACTCTCAATACCCGCAAAATCGGCATCGCTTGCGGTCTCGGGCTGAGCGAGTACATATTTGGTATTGAAAATATTTAAGCCTTTATTTTCCATTGCGCCCATATTGAAATCGCTTACCGCCACAATCATGAAGCGTTCTAAGTCGAGCTCTAGACCAAACCGTTTTTCATCCCATTGAATAGCATGAATTAAGGAATCTAATGCGTGTTGGGTTTTACCTAAATCGTTGGGCTCAACCCAGACCTGCAATAACTTACTAGCGCCACTTGCGGCAGTCAGCTTTTTTTCCACACAGGCTAACCTTCCTGCTACTAAAGCAAATAAATAGCAAGGCTTAGGAAAAGGGTCTTCCCACACCGCGCTATGCCAGCCATTCTCTAAGTGTTCAGTGCTAATTAAATTGCCATTTGAAAGCAATACTGGAAATTCGGCTTCAATTGCACGTAATGTGACTCGATAGCGCGACATGACATCGGGCCGATCGAGAAAGTAAGTAATTTTGCGAAATCCCTCAGCTTCGCATTGCGTAAAAAAATTGCCATTCGAAATATACAGACCCATTAGTGAGGTATTTTTTGCTGGCACGCAAGCGGTAATAATTTCTAAAATAAAGTCGTCTTTGCCCTCATTAGGCAAACCATGAATTGTTAAATTTTCTGGAGAGATTTCAAACTGACGGTGGGCAGACCCATTAATTCGCAGACTGATGAACTCTAAATCTTGGCCCTGAAGCACTAAAGAGGGCTGCCCGCCTACTGCAGGTGAAACAGTAATACGGCTCTTGACAATCGTGCGCTCAGGATTAAGTGCGAAATCTAATTCAACTTGAGTAAATAAAAAAGGTGGAGGGGTATATTCAAGCCTACTAAAGCTTAACGGTAAATCGGTTTTCATTTCCTTATTGTAGGCTTAGGCAAAAATAATAGTGGCGACCCCAAGGCCAATAAACACTACTGCTGCTATGGCATGCACCACCTTAGTTGGCAAACGCTCGGTAAACTTCCGCCCCAACCAAACTGCTGGAATATTAGCTAACATCATCCCCACAGTAGTGCCTAAGGTGACCGAAGTCACGCTGTCGTAGCGCGCACCCAGCGCAATCGTCGCAATTTGGGTTTTGTCACCCATCTCGGCCAAAAAGAAAATGGTTGCGGTAAATACAAAAACTTGCCAAGCCCGATTAGCTACCCGCTGTTCCTTGCTTCCATCAAACCGATCTGGAATCAGTAACCAAAAACCAATTAATAAAAAGCCAATACCTAAAATCCAGCGCATCACCTCAGGACTCAAAAAATCAGCAGCCCAGTGGCCCACTAGTGCCGCACCAGCATGATTGAATAGGGTTGCAATAAAAATTCCGCCAATAATGGGCCAAGCCTGCTTGGGATAGCGCGCCGACAACATTAAAGACAATAATTGAGTTTTATCGCCAATTTCAGCCAAAGCAACTACCGAACTTGAAATGAATAAGGCTGCAAAGTCGATCATATTGAGGTATTTAGTTAATTACTATTGATATCTTTAATTAATACAATTTGGCTATTATCTCAAAGAATCTTAAACTCCATAGCAATCAAATGCATATTTAAGGATAGTCATGGCAATTAGTGAAGGTAATTTAGAGGCGCCAACCCGCCACCCCCTCGATTGGCATAACCCTGAGTTTTACGATCAAACAAAAATTGACGCTGAATTAGAACGCGTCTTTGATATCTGCCATGGCTGCCGCCGCTGCGTTAATCTTTGCGGCTCCTTCCCCGCCCTCTTTGATTTAATTGATGGCACCCCAGATGGCGAGCTAGAGCAAGTTAATAAGTCTGACTACCAGACAGTGGTCGACCAGTGCTATCTCTGCGATGTGTGCTACATGACCAAGTGCCCTTATGTACCACCTCATCCTTGGAATGTGGATTTTCCCCACCTCATGTTGCGCCAAAAAGCCAAAAACTTTCAAGACGATAAAGCTACTCTGCGAGACAAGGTACTTTCAGCCACCGATAAAATGGGATTTTTTGCTGGTATACCAATCGTCACCCAAACAGTTAATGCAGTCAATAAAACTGGGCTGGCGCGCTTGATGTTAGAAGGTGCCATGGGGGTTCATAAAGATGCTTGGATTCCAGACTACGCCACGAAAAAATTTACCCAATTGGTAGAAAAATCAAGCGCCTTTCCGGTCATCGATGGCAAAAAAACCCCTGGCAAAGTAGCAATCTTTGCGACCTGCTATATCAATTACAACGAGCCAGGCATTGGGCAAGATCTAATCAAAATTTTGCAACACAATGAAATTCCTTATGAATTAGTAGAGAAAGAAGCCTGCTGCGGTATGCCTAAACTTGAGTTGGGCGATTTAGAGTCGGTGGCCGCCAATAAAGAAAAAAATATACCAAAGTTAGCTGAGTTTGCACGTGCTGGCTATGCTATTCTCACGCCGATTCCTTCTTGCACCTTAATGTTCAAACAAGAGCTACCCCTGATGTTCCCTGGAGAGACTGCGGTGCAAGCTGTTAAAGAAGCCATGTGGGATCCCTTTGAGTACCTCGTCGCACGCCATAAAGATGGCTTACTAAAAACCAACTTCACAACAGAATTAGGTCATGTCAGTTATCACTTGGCGTGTCATTCGCGAGTACAAAACGTCGGTCAAAAAACTGCTGAGGCTTTACGCTTAATTCCAGGTACCGAGGTTAATGTAGTTGAGCGCTGCTCTGGGCATTCTGGTACTTGGGGCGTCAAAAAAGAATTTCATGAAATGGCTAAAAAAATTGGTAAACCGGTTTTTAAGCGGATGGCTGAAGAAGAGCCTAATTTTATTAGCTCCGATTGCCAGCTAGCTGGTCACCATATAGAACAAGGTATGGCTGAGTTAGGTTTGCCCCATATTCCCATGGCACATCCATTAACTCTCATGGCCAAGGGTTATGGACTGTAAACTAGAACAAAGACAGGATAAATTACGATGGGAATGATTACACGCAGCAGCCTTTTAAGTCTCGAGGCTTATCACAAAGAGCGCCCTGAAATGCGTCATAAAGCCATCGATGAGCGTCGCATTCGCACAGTGCATTTAGGCGATCACCTCACCATGATTTTCGAAAATGAATTTCTGATGCGCTATCAGATTCAAGAAATGCTACGGGTTGAAAAAACCTTCGATGATGCTGGCATTCAAGATGAGCTCGACGCTTACAACCCCTTAGTTCCAGATGGCTCAAATTTCAAGGCAACAATGATGCTTGAGTATCCCAATGAAGCCGATCGAAAAATAGCCTTAAGTAAATTGGTGGGCGTTGAAAATCATGTTTTTATTGAAGTTGAGGGGCAAGCTCGTGTATATGCAATTGCCGATGAAGATTTGGATCGTAGTTCTGAAGAAAAAACCTCAGCAGTTCATTTTATGCGCTTTGAACTCACTGAGGATATGAAGAAGGTTTTAAAGGCTGGCGCGCAAATGATGGTGGGTTGCGATCACAAGGGCTATCCAATTCATGTCGAAACCCTTGCGCACGAAACCTTAGCCTCTTTGGTTGCTGACCTTAGTTAGCGATTAATTTAACTATTTAAGTTAGTCGTCTTCAGTCGCTTCCTTCATTCTACTTAAGCCTTAAACTTCAAGCAACTCATCAACAGAAATGTAATTGAGTTGTTGCGCTTGTGCCACTGGAGCCGAGGTTAGCCTACCGCGATGAACACTCAAGCCATTGCGTAAATGCTGATCGAACTCTAGGGCAGTGATTAAGCCGCGATTCGCCAAAGCCTCAACAAATGGATAGGTCGCGTTGGTTAAAGCCAGGGTTGAGGTTCTTGCAACCGCTCCTGGCATATTGGCAACGCAGTAATGAATAACTCCGTCCACTTCAAAAGTGGGATTAGCATGAGTAGTAGGTAGTGAAGTTTCAAAACATCCACCTTGATCAATTGCCACGTCAACTACCACCGCACCCGCCTTCATTTTGCCAACCATTTTGCGCGTCACTAATTTAGGTGCTGCGGCCCCAGGCAAAAGCACCCCACCAATCACGGCATCTGCTTGATAGACAGCATCCTCTAGGACGCTGGGATCAGAGTAAAGTGATTTAACGCGGTTACCATAAATCACATCAAGCGCCCGTAAGCGCTCGATATCACAATCAAAAATAGTTACATCGGCGCCAATGCCAACCGCCATTTGTAGAGCATTGCGCCCCACCACCCCTGCCCCTAAAATCACTACCTTAGCTGGTGCTACGCCCGGTACACCAGCGATTAAAATACCAGGTCCCCCATGGGTTTTTTCTAAATGATGAGCTGCAGCTTGAATCGACATGCGGCCCGCAACTTCACTCATTGGTGCAAGCAAGGGTAATGTGCCATTACCTGAAGTGACAGTTTCATAAGCAATACAAATGGCGCCTGAGGCTAACAAGGCTTTGGTTTGCATGGGGTCGGGGGCTAAGTGCAAATAAGTAAATAAAATTTGATCCTCTCGTAACAGTGCGCATTCTTCTGCTTGCGGTTCTTTCACTTTCACAATCATTTCTGCGCGAGCAAAAATTTCCTCGGCGGCTTCAGTTAGCTTAGCGCCAGCAATGCGATACATTTCATCAGTAAAGCCAATGCGCTTTCCTGCATCTCGCTGCACTAAAACGGTATGCCCTTGCATGATTAACGCACGAACATTGCTTGGTGTAAGGCCAACCCGAAATTCATTATTTTTCACTTCTTGCGGTAAACCAATAATCATTTTTTCTCCTTAGTAAGATGATTTTTGCGATGCAAACCAAACACGAAAAACAGTATGAAATAAATCCCCAATAAACAAGGGCCAACGAATAAGGCCACTCTGGCATAGTCGCTCATGCCCATCATCGCAATCACTAAGCCAATAAACACCAAAGCAAACCAAGATGAAAATGGCCACCATGGCGTTTTAAAGGCTAACTCGTTCTGTTGTTGCGCAGTTAAGGATCGCCGAAATTGCAATTGGGTATACAAAATAGCCACCCAAACCATTAGGCCAATAAAAGTCACGCCAGCCATGGCGTAATGAAAGGCGGCTGCTGGGGCAAAGTAATTAATTGCCACTCCTGCCATTGCAACTAAGACAGTAAGAATCACTGCATGATGGGGCACACCACCGACCGATAAAGCCGCCAATTTTTCTGGAGCATAACCATTCACTGCTAAAGCATAGAGCAAACGACCACCGCTAAAAATGCCCGCATTACATGACGATAATGCGGCGGTGATGACCACAAAATTAATTACGCCAGCCGCCTCGCGTAAGCCAATGCGTTCAAACATCACTACAAAGGGGCTGCCTTGCTGGCCGACTTCATTCCAAGGAAAAATGGCTAAGATCACCAATAGCGCACCAAGATAAAAAATTAAAATGCGCCAAGCCAACGAATTAATTGCCATCGGAATAGTTTTACGAGGGTTTTCTGCCTCACCTGCCGACAAGCCAATCATCTCAATGCCAACATAGGCAAATAAAACCATCTCGAGAGAAAGTAATAAACCCTCAATACCATTCGGAAAAAAACCACCGTGTTGCCATAAGTTTGCTAAGCCTAGTGGCTGCCAATCGTTGGTGAAGCCTAGAAAAATAACGGCTGCGCCAATAGCAATCATGGCAATAATCGCCACCACTTTAATTAAAGCAAACCAAAACTCAAACTCACCAAATACTTTGACGGCAATTAAATTAATTAAACCCATTGACACAATGGAGGCTAACGCCCAAGTCCATTGAGGAATATCGGGAAACCAAATGCCCATATAAATGCCAACTGCAGTGACTTCTGCAATGCCAACCAAAATCCAATAGGTCCAATATCCCCAGCCCACCATGTAACCAGCTAAGGGGCTGACATAACTACTCGCGTATGCAGCAAATGAACCAGCGACTGGTTCATGCACTGCCATTTCGCCCAAAGCACGCAAAACAATAAATGCCACTATTCCCCCAATAAGATAGCTCAACAAAATAGAGGGGCCAGCAATTTTGATTGCGGTACTTGAACCCAAAAAGAGTCCTACACCAATTGTCGATCCTAAAGCCATGAGGCGAATATGCCGCACCTTGAGATGGCGTTTTAATCCGTGTGAGTCTGTTTGCAAGAGATCTCCTTTCGATCTGACGTTGCCAAGCAAGCAACGAAACAGAGTCTAGGGAGTGGATGAGAAAAGCACTAGAGCCTAAAACTATCAAAAGTTATAGAATTAAGAAAACTACTTAGTCATTACGCACAGATCTTATAACCAGTAGTTAAATTCGAATATCTACCCAAGCTTCCTACAGCAAAATACGAAATTTCTGACAGGGAAATCCCTAATGCAATTCCACCAACTTTGATCTTTCGCCTTGATGGTGGCATTTTTAAAACTGTATATAGAGATAAAAACGAAAGTAGGGGCGAAAAAAAACCCCGGCGAACCGAGGTTTTTTAAAGCTGTAAAAATTACTTCTTCGCGTCAGCAGCTGGTTTAGCAGCAGCTGGAGCAGCTGGAGCAGCAGCCTTTGCATCTTTAGCAGGTGCAGCAGCTGGCTTAGCGTCAGCCTTCTTCTCATCCTTCTTAGCAGCAGGAGTACCCTGTGCCATTACACCGAAAGAAAACAACCCAACAACCAAAGCAGCGATGATTTTGCTCATGTAAAACTCCTATATAGGTAGGTAATTAAATTGCAGTTGCCTGCAGGTTCAAATAAAAACCACTCCACTAAAAACTACTAACCGTGGTAAACGGCTTTTAATAAGCAGTTTTCATTTGAAGCTATGTAAACAACGCTTTACAGAGTAAGGCGTTGACAGTTTTGTTACTTAGAAATTTAAATAACGGGAAATTCTAGCAAATATACGAAGCTTTTTGCTGCTTATGATGAAAAAAAACCTCGGCGAACCGAGGTTTTTTACATAAAACGGGTAAAAATTACTTACCTGCAGGCATTTGTTTGCCTTCAGCAGCACGTGTTTTCTGTTCCATTTTAGGCTGAATTTCATCTCCAGCTTTCTTTTGCTTCAGCGAAGTTGAATCTTTGGCAGTTGGTAAATCTTTGCCAGTTTCAGTTTTGCGTTGTTGAGCTTCAAGCTTAGGTTGTACTGCGTCGCCAGCTGCGGCTTGCTTGGCCTTAGTTGAATCTTTGGCTGTTGGTAAATCTTTGCCAGTTTCAGTTTTACGTTGTTTTGCTTCAAGTGCTGGCTGTACTGCATCGCCAGCAGGGGACTGCTTAGATGGTTGGGCATACACACTAACAGCGAATAAACCAGAAACCAAAGCAATGATCATTTTGCTCATGTAAAACTCCTATATAGGTAATAAAAAGCAGTTTCCTGCAGGTTCAAACAAAAACCACTCCATTCAAAAACAACGGCCATAAAAAGTGGCCTTTATTTGAAGCTAGCCAATCAACGTCTCATAAAATGAATAGTTGACAGTTTTGCTACTTAGAAAACTAAGTATGTCAGGAGTTTAGCAAATTTATCCAGCTTTTCTGTTGCTAATTAAGGCCAAAACCTCGGCAGTGGCTAAAAAACCGCATCCAGCAGTCACGGTTACCGCTGAACCATAACCAGCGCAGGCCAAACCCCCAATGCCTTTGCCCATTCGAGGCTCTTTTGAGTAGATGGCCCGAATTCCCATCTTTTTCTTTAAGTCTCGTGAAAAACCGTGGTTTTTACGCAAATCTGCCCGAATTTTTGCTAGCAAAGGATCTTGGATAGCTTGTGCCAAGTCGTCGGCACGCAAACAACTAGGGTCGGCTTTACCCCCCACCCCACCGCACATCACCAAATTTTGTTGTTTTGCCACACTCCACGCAGCTAAGGCAATTTTTGTTTCAAGGGCATCAGTAGCATCTAAAACAACTGCCCCCAAGGGAATGAATAAATCTAATTTATCTGGCTCTAAAAAGGCGTCATGGCAAGTTAAGCGTAAAGCAGGATTAATGCGCATTAGGCGCTCGGCCATCACTACGACTTTTTCGCGCCCATACTCGCCTTCTAGGGCGGGCAATTGACGATTGGTATTACTTTCGCTAATGTGATCAAAATCAATCAAGACTAAATGCCCAATTGCAGAACGCGCCAAAGCCTCTGCCGCCCAAGAACCGACACCCCCTAGGCCAACCACCACCACAGTGGCTTGCTGAAAACGCTGATAAGCGGCATCCCCATACAATTTAGCCACCCCACCAAAGCGCCGGTTAACCTCGAGTTCAGTGCCTTCGATAGCCACCTCACCAACCCCTTGGTGAGCGGCCAAATTAACTCTGGTTCCCTTACTCATAAGCTCTCTTTATACTGAATTGATGAACACCATTGCCGAACTTCGTAAAAACTATGCTCGGGGACAATTATCTGAAACCGATGTGCCAGCAGATCCACTTGCCTTATTTCATACTTGGTTTGAGCAGGCCATGAATGCTCAGTGCCCAGAACCCAACGCCATGACCTTGGCGACAGCCGACGCTACCGGCAAGCCCTCCTTGCGCACTGTACTCTTAAAGGGCGCAGATGCCATGGGCTTTACCTTTTTTACCAACTACCAAAGCCAAAAGGGCCAAGAGCTTGCCAAGCGCCCCCAAGCTGCGCTCTTATTTTACTGGCACGAGCTAGAGCGCCAAGTACGTATTTCAGGGTTAGTAAGCCGCATTACGGCCGACGAAAGCGCGACATACTTTCATTCGCGTCCACTGGCTTCGCGCATTGGTGCATGGGCCTCACCCCAAAGCACAGAAATTCCCGATCGCGATTTTTTACAAGTAGCAGAGCAACGTTTTGAAAAGCAATTTGGTGACAATCCTCCGTGCCCAGAACATTGGGGTGGTTATTGCTTGCGGGCCGAAGAAATTGAGTTTTGGCAAGGCCGTCCATCACGCCTGCATGATCGCATTCGGTATCAACTGCTAGATACCAACGCACCTAACCCTAGCAACATGTGGCGCATTTCACGCTTGGCGCCTTAAGTTCTTAAAAAAATTGAGCTTCTATGAGTTGGCAAGCTGAAGCAGTAAGCTAAAACAGTAGTTTCAATAACAGATTAAGCAGTGGTATTCATCAGCGCTTTAAATTTGGCCCTAAATTTACTCAGCTTAGGTGCAATAATGGCCGCGCAATAGCCTTGTGCTGGATGATCACGAAAATAATTTTGATGATAAGCCTCAGCCGCATAAAAAATTGGGCTTGTTTGTATTTCAGTCACAATTGGTGCCCCGTAAGCGTTTTCCCGTGTTAACTCATTAACCACGTCATGGGCAGTTTGTGCTTGCTCAGGGTTATTGGTATAAATCACCGATCGATATTGTGTGCCAATATCATTACCCTGCTGATTTAATGTAGTCGGGTCATGAATCACAAAAAAGATTTCCAATAAATCACGATAGCTAACCACTTGAGGATTAAATTCAATGGCTACTACTTCTGCATGCCCTGTCACGCCCGCACAGACTGCCTCATAAGTTGGATTAGGACGCTGACCACCCGCGTAACCAGAAACTACCGCTGTTACTCCGCGCACCTGCTGATAAACCGCCTCAAGACACCAAAAGCAGCCGCCACCCAAGGTAGCCGTTTCTAACTGCACTGCATTCATAACTTGTCCTTTACGATTGGGATTAATTTAATTTTGATCGGTCTTTACTGATCTTAGTCGAGCTTAGCCTAGTAGTAAATGAATGCCAAAAATAATGAAGAGCATACCGACTACCATCCATAAAATTGCTGACCAGCGCGGATGGGTTTCAAATAAGTGCAGAAAAAATTGTCCTGCTCCAATAAGTGCAGCCAAATACGACATGCTCAAGATTTGTGTTACTAGGGCTAAATAAAAAAAGCTTAGGTTTGGATGGGTAAAAGTTGGGTCAACAAATTGAGCAAAAAATGACACAAAGAAAAAGATTGCCTTCGGATTCGTCAGCGATAAGGCTAATGCAGCCCATAAAGGATGTAGCTGAGCTAAGCGAATTGCAGCAAAGGCTTCTTTAGGCGCAAGCACTTGCGCCGTTGGCCAGCGCCGCAGACCACCACGAATGAGCCCCCAACCGAGCCAAGCCAAATAAACTGCGCCAACATAACGTACTACCACAAAGGTCATTGGCGAAGCACTTAATAAACCAGCAACGCCTAATGCAATAGCCAGCATCAAGATTGAATCGCCTAAAAATATACCGCAGGCGCCCCATGCTCCAGCCCGCCATCCACGTTGTGCAGAAATGGTCAGCACATAAAGTGAATTTGGTCCAGGCAAAATCACAATGATGATCGTGCCTAAAAGATAAGTGGGGAAATTAATAATACCAATACTTAAACCGAGCTCAGTCCAATTCATCTCTAGTGATAAACCCTTGCTTTAATTAAGTGAACCTGCCATAATAAGAGGCTTTTTGAAACATCGCCCCCAGCAATTTACACTTTTCAGCGATTTTGCTTCACATCTTCAGCACCACTGTAGTTCAAAGTTGCTAAAAAATTGTGTTTATAGCCCCGCTGCCGCTTGTCTGATGGTCGATGCCTTATATAGACCATCGCGCTTTTTTTCTCATCCTAAGATGACTCAAAGCGCACAACCGGAGACATCCCTTTTAGGGATGAATAAACATGACTTATAAAAATGAAACCCCGCATGCGCCTATGAAAGGCAAAAACCCCTTAGAGCCAACTTTATTTACCTCTTTTGGCTTAGCAGAACCCCTGCTTAACAATGTTACTGCGCTCGGCTTTACTACCCCTACCCCCGTGCAAGCACAGGTCATTCCTGCCGCAATGACTGGTAGCGATTGGCTCGTGAGTAGTCAAACAGGTAGCGGTAAAACGGCAGCCTTTTTATTGCCCTTATTGCATCAATTAGTGGCTAGTAACCCTCATGGTTCACCTGTTCCAGGTCGAGCTCAACCAAAGGTGTTGGTACTTTGCCCAACCCGCGAATTAGCCCAACAAGTTGCTGCAGATGCAATTAATTTATCGCGCGGTATTAAAGGCATTCGTATTGCCATCGTGATGGGCGGCATGCCTTATGGCAAACAAATTCAAGCACTTAAAGGTGCGCTTTTAGTTGTAGCTACGCCAGGTCGCTTACTCGATTTGAACAAAACGCGCGCGATTCGTTTAGATGATGTTCAACAATTAGTGATCGATGAGGCTGATCGCATGCTCGATATGGGTTTTGCTGAAGATCTCGAAGCGATTGACAAATTATGCCGTGGTCGAAGCCAAACTTTAATGTTCTCAGCTACCTTCGATTCTAAAGTAATGTCTTTAGCAACCCGCTTAACCAAACAAGCTGGCCGCATTGAGTTAGCTCATGCTGGCGATGTACATGCCAACATTGCACAAAAATTGCATTGGGCCGATAACATGGCGCACAAACATCGCTTACTCGCTCACCTCCTCTCTGATCCTGAATTAGATCAAGCGGTGGTCTTTGCTAGCACTCAAGTAGAAAGCGAAAAAATTGCTGATACCTTGCGTGCCAATGGTTATGAAGCTAGCGCTTTACACGGCGCAATGCCGCAAGCAGTGCGTATGCGACGCTTAGACTCATTACGCAAAGGCCATACTAAAATTTTGGTAGCTACTGATGTTGCTGCGCGGGGCATTGACGTGCCTCGCATTAGTCACGTAATTAATTTTGGCTTACCAATGAAGCCTGAAGACTACACTCATCGCATTGGAAGAACTGGTCGAGCTGGTCGCAATGGCACTGCTATTACCTTAGTTGAACATCGTGATCGCGTCAAAATTCGTGCAATTGAACGCTTTACCCAACAAGATATTCCCTCATCGGTTATTGCTGGCCTAGAGCCCACTGCTAACCCCAATGCTGGCTCTGGTCGGCCTGGTGGTGGTCGTGGTCGTTCCGGTGGCGGCGGTGGTGGTGGCAGACCTGGTGGTCGCACTGGTGCAGGTGGTGGGCGCTCTGGCGGCAGTGGTGCTTATGCCGGTAAAACTGGTGGTGGCTATGCAGGTAAAACCAGCAGTGGTGGCTATGCAGGTAAAACCAGCAGTGGTGGCTATGCAGCGCGTTCAGAATCAGGCTCAAATTCACGTCCAGACTCACGTGCTGCCCGACCAAGCGATAATCGCACTGGCCCTAAATTTGCTAAACCCAAATCGGGCGGGCCTCGCAAATCTTATAGTAGTAGCTAATTTTGGTCCGCCACAATCGTCTCCGTTCTGTATGGAATCGAGTCGATTCTGGTGGTACTTTACGCGCCAAAGGTGGCCTTCATCGGGCACCACCAGCTTGGCAAGACTGGCTCGGTGATACTGGGTCGCTAACCAAAAAAATTGAGCTGGCTTTTAACCAACGGCTTGAAGTAATCGTGCTTGCCGATGAACTACAAAATGTCTTGTCTGAGGAATCTGGTTTATTTAAAAAACCATTGCAGCGTTGTCGCGTGCGTGAGGTACTGCTTTGCATTCTAGGTGTGCCGGTAGTTGTGGCGCGCAGTGTCATCCCAACCAGTAGCTCATCTGGGCACAACCGACGCATATTAAAATTAGGCAACAAACCCTTAGGCGCAGTTTTATTTGCTAATACTTATGGACTAAGAAGCAAAACTGTGCGAGATATTGCCCAACTCAACCGAAGACAAGCGTTATGGCGAGCCTGTCAGAAAAGATATCCAAATCTTCCGCCACAATTGTGGGCACGACGCACCATTTATTTTCTCAATGGTCATCCGCTTTTAGTTAGCGAGTTGTTTTTGCCGGGTCTTTTACTAAATTCTCCACCCACTGCAAACTAGCTTTAAGTAAGGCAGCATCGCCAGAACCGCAGAGTCGCACTTCACCAAAACCAATTTCGCTGGCTAGCTTCGCAATATTTTCATGGGGACATAAAGCGCTAGCCTGCTGTAAATTTAGCGCCATCTGATCTTTATCAGGCTGACCCAAATAACGCACGGCTTCAGAAGAAGTGAGGAGCCAAAGCTTTTTATCATTAGAATTGGCCTGAATTGCTTGCCACAACGGGTTTGATTTTTCTAAAGGTACACGGCTATATACCGAAAAAGTTTCTAACTGTGCGCCCGCCGCTAATAAAGTATCAGCTAGCCATTCGCGGCCACCATCCCCTTTAAAAATAATCACGCGGCGCTCTGCCCAATCCCAATTGTGTTTTTGCTGCTCTTCTTGTAATGCCTGCCAGAGTCCTTCTGAATCCCACTGCTGAGTATCGCGTGGCAAGATAATAATATGAGCATCAACCCCATGATGTAAGAGTGCTCTTTTACTACTCTCACCCATTACACCAACCCTAATCTGCATGGGAGTGAGCTCATGCCAAGGGGCGCTGAGTAATCGCATACCGCATTCAATCGCATTCGGGCTTACAAAAATGACTAAATCGGCTTGACTAATTGCCGCAGGTATTTCAACTTGCAATTGATAATCGGTTTTAGGCACAATTTTTAGCAAAGGTAAAGCAAGTACCTTAGTCTGCTGAGCTAATTCGCTGGCCGATGCCGTTAACGCTGCCTGTAATTGTTCAATTAAATGCTGCGCCTGAGCAATTGGGCGCGTCACAATAATCGTTGGCGCATTGCTTGCTATGCTCATTTGCCAATCAACCTAATTAGTTTAAGGAAGTGGTGCAGGAATCAACTCGGCTGCGCCTTGCAAAATTAAATCATCAGCTACCTTTAGTCCCAGTATCTCAGCCATTGCCAAATCGACTACTGGGCTGCTGGCAGTAGCTTCGCAAATTTGCAATCCATCGGGGCTAGCCACAAATGAGCGTAACTCTAACTGAGCACCATTCCAGACTGCATGGGCTGCTAAGGGCACCTGACACGAGCCCCCCAATTGGCGCGACACCATGCGCTCGGCACTCACCGCTAACCAAGTAGCAGGATCGTTTAATGGTGCTAAGATCGCCCGCATCGCGGTATTCTGGGCAACAATTTCAATGCCTAAGGCGCCCTGACCTGCCGCGGGCGTAAATGGATCGAGCGGTAAAAGCGCCTTAATCCGAGTTCCTAAGCCTAAACGCTTAAGCCCAGCTGCAGCCAAAATAATCGCTTGGTATTGCCCCTGATCTAATTTACCTAAACGGGTGTCTAAATTGCCCCGTAAAGACTGAATCTGTAAATGTGGGTATGAGGCCCGCAACACTGCTTCACGACGCAAGCTTGAGGTACCTACAATGGCACCTTTGGGCAAATCATCAAGGGACTTAAAGTCATTCGAGACTAAGGCATCTCTAGCCTCTTCACGTTCCATAACGCAAGCCAACTCAAACCCCTTAGGCAAATTCATGGGCACGTCTTTGAGAGAATGAACCGCCAAATCTGCCCTACCATCTTCTAGTGCAGTCTCTAGTTCCTTGACAAATAGGCCTTTGCCACCCACTTTCGAGAGTGATTGATCCAAAATCTGGTCACCACGGGTAGTCATACCTAAAATGGTAATAACACACTCAGGATAGAGATTTTGCAAGCAATCACGGACAAATTCGGCCTGCCACATCGCTAAGCGGCTTTCGCGTGAAGCAATGGTTAAACTGAGAGGGTTAGGTTTAGTCTGCATCAGAATTAAAATATCAATATAACTTGCCACAATATACTGTGTTTATGAGCTCATCTAAAAATTCTCTTGCCAATAAAGCCCAAGCCTGGTCGGGGCGGTTTACAGAACCCGTTGATACGATAGTGCAACGCTATACCGCCTCGATTGGCTTTGACCACCGTCTTGCGCAAGTCGATATCACGGCATCGTTAGCGCATGCCACGATGTTGGCGCAACAAAAGATTATTAGCGCAGCAGACTTAGCCGCCATTGAAACTGGCATGGCCCAGATTCGTAGTGAAATTGCCACAGGTCAATTTAACTGGCAACTGGCTTTGGAAGATGTGCATTTGAATATTGAAGCCCGCCTTATAGAGCTAGCTGGCGATGCTGGTAAGCGACTACATACGGGTCGTTCACGCAACGATCAAGTAGCTACCGATTTACGACTCTTTTTGCGCGACCAGATCGATGCAAGCGCAACAGCCTTAACTCAGTTGCAAACGGCTTTTGTCGATTTAGCCGAGCAGCACGCTGCAGTCATCATGCCTGGCCATACTCACTTACAAGTGGCCCAACCAATTACCTTTGGTCATCACATGATGGCTTACTATGAAATGTTTAGTCGCGATGCCAGTCGGCTGGCCGACTGTCGTAAACGCCTCAATCAATTGCCGCTTGGGGCAGCGGCTTTAGCAGGTACTAGCTATCCGATCGATCGCCTGCAGGTTGCAAAAGCGCTTGGCTTTGATGGGCTATGTCGGAATTCTTTAGACGCAGTATCCGATCGAGACTTTGCAATTGAGTTTTGCGCAGTAGCAGCCACTTGTATGATGCACATTTCACGCTTGGCCGAAGAGCTAATTCTCTGGTTGAGCCCACGCTTTGGTTTTATTGATCTACCCGATCGTTTTTGCACAGGTAGCTCGATCATGCCGCAAAAGAAAAATCCCGATGTACCTGAATTAGCGCGTGGCAAAACAGGTCGGGTCTATGGTGATCTTATCGCCTTGCTTACCCTCATGAAAGGCCAGCCCTTAGCTTATAACAAAGATAATCAAGAAGATAAAGAGCCGCTCTTTGATGCAGCAGATACGCTCTTAGATACTCTACGCATTTTTGCCGATTTAGTGCCCCATATTACGTTGAATTCGGCGGTGATGTTGGCTGCCGCAGAACAAGGCTTTTCTACGGCTACTGATTTAGCCGATTATTTAGTGAAAAAGGGCTTGCCATTTCGTGATGCCCATGAAGCAGTAGCCCAAGCAGTGAAAACGTGTGCCAGCAAATCTTGTGGGTTGAGTGATCTTACGCTTAGTGAGTTACAAATTGCCTGCGGCCTGCAGGATGAAGCTCATTTATTGACGAAAGATGTCTTTGCTTTATTACAAGTACAGGGTTCGGTCGAAGCCCGTGCACATCTTGGTGGCACTGCGCCAAAACAAGTGTTGGCGGCAATCAAACAAGCGCGCACCGACTTAACTAATCGTTAAATCAAAAAAAATAATTCGGTTGTATTTAAGGCGTTAACTACTTAGTTTGGTTTCTTTATTGCTGTAGTTTTTACACAGTCAACGAAGTATTCGCTGCGCCCATCCACCTCTCGCTTCACTAAACCATGCACATCGGTCTCAAAGCCTGGAAAGCGCTCATTGAAATCGCGGGCAAATTGGAGATAATCAACAATGCGGCGATTAAAACGCTCACCAGGAACGAGTAGCGGAATACCAGGCGGATACGGCGTTACCAACATGGCAGTCACGCGCCCCTCCAAATCATCAATCGAAACTCGATCTACTTCTTTGTGGGCCATCTTCGCCCAGGCTTCAGCCGGCACCATTGCGGGCACCATATCA
Organism: uncultured beta proteobacterium; assembly: GCA_903944725.1. Classification (GTDB taxonomy): domain Bacteria; phylum Pseudomonadota; class Gammaproteobacteria; order Burkholderiales; family Burkholderiaceae; genus Polynucleobacter; species Polynucleobacter hahnii. Next base: position 13,746 of record CAJASX010000066.1, on the reverse strand, counting down.
GAGGTATACATCTCGGTAGTCATACGCGCCACATCATGACTTTTATAAAAATCATGAATTTGCGCAGAAATTTCTTTTAAGCCAATGCGTTCATAACGCGGATATTTAGCCACAAACTCGGGCAATACCTTCCATAAGGGCTGATTTTTTTCAAAGTGATCTTTAAATTGTTGCAACTCGGTAACTAGGGTGTTCCAGCGCCCTTTAGTAATTCCAATCGTAAACATAATAAAGAAAGAATAGAGACCACACTTCTCGACAATTACCCCATGCTCGGCTAAATACTTAGTCACAATTGCTGCTGGAATGCCCATTTCACCAAAGACACCTTCAATATTTAAACCAGGCGTTACCACCGTGGCCTTAATCGGATCAAGCATATTAAAGTCGGTAGCTAAATTACCAAAGTCGTGCCATTGTGCATTTGGCTTTAAGACCCAGTCTGAGCGTTCACCAATGCCATCTTCGGCAATCTCATCAGGGCCCCACACTTGAAACCACCAGTCGGCTCCAAATTGCGAATCTACTTCACGCATCGCACGGCGAAAATCCATTGCCTCAGCAATCGACTCTTCAACCAAGGTTGTACCACCCGGCGTTTCCATCATTGCTGCCGAAACATCACAAGAGGCAATAATCGCGTATTGGGGACTAGTCGAGGTATGCATTAAATAGGCCTCGTTAAAAGATTCGCGATCTAACTTGCGTTCCTCTGCATCTTGCACCAACACCTGCGATGCCTGCGATAAGCCAGCTAATAATTTATGGGTCGACTGGGTTGAAAATAACAAACTCTTTTTCGGTCGCGCTTGATCGTCACCCAAGGCATGCATATTTTTATAAAACGGGTGAAAGGCAGCGTGCGGCAACCAAGCTTCATCAAAATGCAAAGAATCTACTTTGCCATCGAGCATGGCTTTAATCATCTCTACGTTATAAATAATGCCATCATATGTACTTTGCGTTAAGGTCATCACCCGCGGTACGACATTTTTATCTTTAATAAAAGGATTGGCGTCAATTTTCTTTTGAATATTAGCCCACTCAAACTCTTCTTTGGGAATAGGCCCAATAATGCCTAAATGATTACGGGTGGGCATGAGGAACACGGGGATTGCCCCCATCATCATAATTGCATGAATAACCGACTTATGGCAATTGCGATCAACTAGCACTACATCTCCTGGTGCAACCGTAGAGTGCCATACAATTTTGTTGGAAGTTGAGGTGCCATTAGTGACAAAAAATAAATGATCAGCCCCAAAAATACGAGCTGCATTTCGTTCGCTTGCTAAGACTGGGCCAGTATGGTCTAACAACTGTCCCAACTCTTCGACGGCATTACAGACGTCAGCACGCAACATATTTTCACCAAAAAATTGGTGAAACATGCGCCCAACTGGGCTTTTAAGAAAAGCGACTCCGCCAGAATGTCCAGGGCAATGCCAAGAGTACGAGCCTTCTGAGGCGTAATGGGTAAGCGCCTTAAAAAATGGTGGTGGCAGAGAATCTAAATAGACCTTCGCCTCTCGAATAATATGGCGAGCCACAAACTCAGGCGTATCTTCATTCATATGAATAAAGCCATGCAATTCACGCAAGATGTCATTGGGCATATGCCGCGATGTGCGGGTTTCACCGTACAAGAAAATCGGAATATCTTCGTTGCGCTTACGCACCTCAACAATAAAAGCGCGTAAATTATTTAAGGCAGGTAATTCATTACTTTCAGAATCAGTTAAAAACTCTTCATCGTCAATCGACAAAATAAAGCAAGAAGCCCGCGATGCTTGCTGGGCAAAAGAGGTTAAATCGCCATAACTTGTTAAGCCAATTACCTCGATACCCTCGCCTTCAATTGCTTCAGCAAGATCACGAATACCCGAGCCTGAAATATTTTCTGAGCGAAAATCTTCATCAATAATAATAATTGGGAAGCGAAATTTCATGGTAACTTTCTAATGGGTGACAAAGACCAAGATAGTCTTACTTAGGCCTTAGGCAAGGTTACGCCCTGCTGACCTTGATATTTTCCGCCCCGATCTTTATATGAAGTCTCACAAACTTCATCGCTTTCAAAAAAGAGTACCTGTGCACACCCTTCGCCTGCATAAATTTTTGCTGGTAAGGGCGTGGTATTCGAAAACTCAAGCGTGACATAACCTTCCCACTCGGGCTCAAAGGGTGTGACATTGACAATGATGCCGCAGCGCGCATAAGTACTTTTACCAACGCAGATGGTTAACACACTACGTGGTATTTTGAAGTATTCAACAGTGCGCGCCAAGGCAAAAGAATTGGGCGGAATAATACAAACCTCACCAGAAAAATCGACAAATGATTTTTCATCAAACTGCTTCGGATCAACAATCGTGCTATTGATGTTAGTAAAAATCTTAAATTCATTAGCGCAACGAATATCGTAGCCATAGCTCGAGGTGCCATAACTTACAATTTTTTGGCCAGCAGAATTATGGCGCACTTGCTTAGGCTCAAACGGGTTAATCATGCCCTCTGCAGCCATGCGTCGAATCCAGGTATCTGATTTAATAGTCATGGCGGCATTGTAAAACTAACCTGCCATACTTGGGGTAATTTAGCCCTCAGGCTTAGCTAAAATAACTCGCTCGGGCGCGTTGTAGATCTCAAAATGCTTACCAGAGCATCGGGCCAGTAAGGTTAAATTGGTTTTTTGCGCCAACTCAAGGCCCATTTGGGTTACACCAGAGCGTGTTAAGAGAAAGGGAATGCCCATTTGCGCACCTTTAATCACCATTTCCGAAGTCAGTCGCCCCGTTGTATAAAACACTAAATCACGGCTTGGTTGGTTTGCTAACCACAGTAATCCAGAAATTGAATCGACCGCATTATGCCGTCCTACATCCTCAATAAAATGGAGCAAACGAAGTTGATCTTCGGCCTGACGCTCAAACACTGCACAGGCATGCACCGAGCCAGCCTGTTTATAAATCGTATCGTAAGCCCGCACAGTCTCTAGGAGAGAAATAATGGCTGCTTGAGTTAAGCTTGGACCAGCAGGCAAACGTATTTGCTGCATATCTTCCATTAAGTTACCAAACATCGTACCTTGGCCACAACCGGTGGTAACTACCCGCTTGCTGGTCAGGGCATCGATATTAACCGAGCTCCGGTGTGTTTTTACAGCTGCAGAATCGGTTGCCCAATCAACCTGAATACTGTGAATGTCTTCAGGCGACTCTACTAAGCGTTGGTTTAGTAAATAACCCAACACCAGAGCCTCTGGAGCCGCGCCCAGCGTCATTAAGGTGACTACCTCGCGTTTATCCAAATAAATCGTTAAAGAACGCTCGCAAGGGATAAAAGTGGTTTTTTGCCGCCCAAACTCATCCGTAATGTGAACTTCATGCACTACGGGCACTGAGGCTTTAGAAAGGATCATTTGCGAACTCATGGCTCACCACTTTAACCGCAGACTAAAATTACTGCTGAAGCATCATAATTGAGCTTTTATAACCTAGTGCTAGATACCGATCTAGATACCGATATTAGTAAAGTGATTGAATTCCGAATGAGTAGCCTTCCACCAAACCAGCTGCCCCACGTGCAGCGCCGCATGTTAGTGACTTCGGCCCTACCCTATGCCAATGGACAAATTCATATAGGCCATTTGGTTGAATATATTCAAACCGATATTTGGGTGCGCTTTCAACGCCTAAGGGGCCACGAAATTCACTATGTGTGCGCCGACGATACCCACGGCACGCCAATTATGTTGCGCGCCGAACAAGAAGGCATTAGTCCACAAGAATTAATCACCACAGTCTGGCAAGAGCACAAACGTGATTTTGATGCCTTCCATGTATCTTTTGATAACTATTACACCACCGACAGTCCTGAAAATCAATCTTTAGCAAGTGCTATTTACCTCAAGTTACGTGACGCGGGCTTAATAGAAAAGCGCACTATTCAACAAGCTTATGACCCCGTTAAAGAAATGTTTTTACCCGATCGCTTTATTAAAGGCAATTGCCCTAAATGTGATGCTGCCGATCAGTACGGCGACTCCTGCGAAAAATGCGGCGCAACTTATGCGCCCACCGACTTAAAAAATCCCTACTCAGTGCTTAGTGGTGCAACCCCTATTCGCAAAGCTACAGAACATTATTTCTTTAAACTCTCTGACCACCGTTGCGAGACTTTTTTACGTGCTTGGACACAAGTCAAAACTCCTTTACAAGCCGAAGCCCGCAATAAAATGAAAGAGTGGGTTGGCGAAGTCGGCGAAAGCAAATTAAGCGATTGGGATATTTCCCGCGATGCCCCTTATTTTGGTTTTGAAATTCCCGATGCACCAGGCAAATATTTTTATGTCTGGCTTGATGCCCCAATTGGTTATTACGCTAGCTTTCTCAACTATTGCCAACAAAAAGGCTTGAATTTTGAAGAATGGGTTAAGCCCGATTCAACGACCGAGCAATATCATTTTATCGGTAAAGATATTCTCTATTTCCACACCCTTTTTTGGCCAGCAACCCTGCATTTTTCAGGCTATCGCACACCAACTAATGTTTTTGCTCATGGCTTTCTCACGGTTGACGGCGAAAAAATGAGCAAGTCGCGCGGCACTCTAATTTCAGCGCATAGTGTCATCACAACTGGCTTCAATCCAGAATGGTTACGCTACTACTTCGCAACCAAACTTAATGCCAGCATGGAAGACTTAGATTTAAATTTGCAAGATTTTGTCGCGCGTGTCAATAGCGACTTAATCGGTAAATATGTCAACATCGCTAGTCGTAGTGCTGGATTTTTAATCAAGCAATTTGCTGGGCAAGTTGCCGATGCAGCTATGTCGCACCCCTTGCTTAATCAAATTCGAGCTGCTAGCGAACCAATTACCATGCTATATGAAACACGTGAATTTGCTAAAGCATTAAGGTTGGTGATGGAATTAGCCGATCAAGTCAATGCTTTTGTAGATGAACAAAAACCATGGGAACTCGCTAAAGATCCTGCTCGTCAAGCAGAACTACAGACTGTTTGTAGTATCACGCTCGAAGCCTTTCGCGCTCTAAGTCTTTATTTAAAACCCGTGCTACCTCAACTTGCAATTGGAGTAGAGCAATTTTTAGCCTTGCCTCCCCAACAATGGCAAGACATCACTGTACCGTTAAGCAGCAAAAATCCAATTCGGCCCTACCAACATTTAATGGGGCGTGTTGAGGCCAGCCAAATTGAAGCACTGATTGCAGCGAATCAATAAAGCATTAAACCTAGGGTTGGCATAAAGCAGATTAACTGGTCTTAAAATCGTTAATAATGGTGGGCAGTAAACCCGATTTCATCCACTAGTAAGTAGCATAACTCATTGAAAATATTAAGAAAATTAGCATATCTATGAAAAAATATCAATCTGATATCACCCGCTTTCTAGCACAACTTAAGATAGATCAACCTAATTTAGAAGCAAGTCAGCAAGCTGGCCGCGCGCTTTTGTGGGATAAAAATCCCCTAAGTGCTGAAGATCAGCGTCGCACCCTTAACGCCACAATAAAGCAGCGGGCTTACGTCTATTCCAATGATTGATTCAATTGCTAGCGACAAAGACACTACGCCATCGGTAACCGATGGCATGTCGGCAGCATTTGCCAAGTTGTATGGTGAACCCCTTTTTCAATTACCAACTGATCTTTATATTCCACCCGATGCACTAGAGGTTTTTCTAGAGGCCTTCGAGGGGCCGCTTGATTTATTGCTGTATCTCATTCGTAAGCAAAATTTCAATGTCCTTGATATTCCGATGGCAGAGGTTACGAAGCAGTACCTTATTTATATTGATCAAATTCGCCATATCAACTTAGAACTTGCAGCCGAATATTTATTAATGGCAGCGATGCTAATTGAAATTAAATCACGCATGCTCTTGCCGATGAAAAAAGCCGATAGCGATGAAGAAGTTGAAGATCCGCGCGCTGAATTAGTCCGCCGCTTATTAGAATATGAGCGCATGAAATTGGCTGCTCAAGAATTAGAGCGTATACCTCAACAGGGTCGCGATTTTCAAATTGCGCATGGTTATGTTGATACCAGCGTCGCAGTCGTTTGGCCTGATGTAAACATTAGCGATTTACAAATGGCTTGGCGTGATGTTTTGCACCGCGCCAATCTCAATGCCCACCACACCATCACCCGTGAACAGTTATCAGTACGTGATTTTATGACTCGTATCTTGCGTCGCTTACAAAATACTCGCTTCGTTGAATTTGGGGAATTATTCGAAGAGGCTATTGCTACTGGCATGGGTGTAGCGGTGATTATCGTTAACTTTATAGCTATGCTAGAGCTCTCGCGAGAAGCTTTAATTGAAATTACTCAAGCTGAACCATATGCCCCAATTTACGTCCGACTGGCCTATTCACCTAATACATGAAAATTATTAGCGATATACAAGAGTTGCGCTCTCAATTACGCGGACAAAATCGCGCCTCCTTTGTGCCCACCATGGGCAACCTTCATGAAGGCCACCTCTCTTTAATGCGTTTAGCAAGGCTACATGGTGACCCAGTGGTAGCTAGTATTTTTGTAAATCGTTTGCAATTTGGTCCTAATGAAGATTTTGATACCTATCCTCGTACTATGGATGCTGATATAGCCAAGCTTGAAAAGGAAGGTGTTTATGTTTTATTTGCGCCGCGCGAAAAAGATTTATACCCCGAACCTCAGGAATACCGCATCAAGCCACCACAACAATTAGGCGATATCCTTGAGGGAGAATTTCGGCCAGGGTTTTTTATCGGCGTATGTACAGTAGTCATGAAACTATTTTCTTGTGTACAGCCTAGCGTATCTATTTTTGGCAAAAAAGATTACCAACAATTAATGATTATTCGCCAAATGGTGCAGCAATTTGCTTTGCCGATGGAAATTATTCCAGCTGAAACGATTCGTGCTGCAGATGGCCTAGCGCTTTCTTCTCGCAATTCATTTCTTTCACAAGACGAGCGGGCAGAAGCACCCCAACTACAAAATGCCTTGCAAGATTTGCGGCAACAAATTTTAGATTTAGGGGCATGTAATCCACAACAATTGTTAGCCCTTGAGAAAAAGGTAAAAGATGTCTTAATCGCCCGCGGCTGGCAACCCGACTACATTGCCATTCGACAGCAAAAAGATCTTTTAACACCAAGCGACATAGAGCGCGCGCCCTTAGTTATATTGGCTGCAGCGAAATTAGGCAAAACCCGGCTGATTGATAATTTAGAGATTTAAATGCGGGGCTTTAATCCCAGGATTTTTTATTCAATTTGAATATTAGCATCTTGTATGACCTTGCTATAGCGTTGCCGATCATTATCAATACGTGCTTTAAAGGCAGCTGGACTTAGCGATAAAGGAGTTGCCCCCTGTTGAATTAAGGTTTGGCGAGTTTCGGGTTCAGCAATCACCTCGCGCATATCGTTAGCCACTTTATCAATAATTGCAACTGGAGTACCCGCAGGTGCCACTACACCAATCCATGAACCAGAATCATATCCAGGCACGCCCGACTCAGCAATTGTTGGCAACTCAGGCAATGCCGGCGACCTTGTTAAGGTGCTGACTCCAAGCGCTGTAAACTTGCCGGTTTTGACCGCGCCCAGCGATTCAAGTACCGTTGCAAAATACATGTCTACATGACCAGCCATCACATCAGCTGCCGCAGGGCCTCCACCCTTATAGGGCACATGTAGTAAATCAACACCAGCCATTTTTTCAAATACTTCAGCAGCAATATGTGGCCCGCCACCGCTACCCGAGCTGGCATAACTTACTTTGCCCGGTTTTGCTTTCGCGATCGCAATAAATTCTTTAATCGATTTAGCAGGAAAATTGGGATTAACCAACAAAAAAAAGGGTAATTCTGCAATCATGCTGACCGGTGTAAATGCTTTTTCAGCGTCATAAGGCATTTTTTTATAGAGTGAAGGGTTGATCGATAAGGTACCAACATTGCCGACTAAAAGCGTGTAGCCATCTGGCTTTGCTTTACTAACATAGTCAGAGCCCACCATGCCAGCGGCACCGCCTTTATTCTCAACCACGACAGATTGGCCCCATTTTGCTGATAATTTTTGCGCTATTAAACGTGCGCCCACATCAGTACCGCCGCCCGGCGGGAAAGGAACTACTAAAGTCACAGTGCGAGTTGGAAAGGCAGTTCCCATAACCGTTTGTGAAAAACAAAAACTAGTTGTCAAACTCAAGACGAAAGCAAGCCAAACCTGAATAGAGAACTTCAACATTTTTTGTCTACCTATTTATTAATAGCTACCGATTTATAAGGGTGGATTTAATACTTTTTTTGCTAACCCAATGATGCCTAAAAATTGATTCCCATAATAACTAATCCAAACTTTGGCCAAGCTGTAATCCCAAGCCAGCCGCTAATTCAGCGCCGCTAACTTTGCTACCATTCGCAACTTTAGCTGACTTCGCTTTAAGTATTTCAATTTCGCCACCATGGCAGGCAATGAAAATGGCTTGTGGGGAAATTTCTGTTACTACCCCAGGTTTACCACGTACCGCAGAAAAGGTTCGGGTCACGTGTTTGACAGCATCAAAAATTTGGATTTTTTCACCGCCAACGGTCATCCATGCCCCAGGCGCTGGGTTAGCAGCCCGAATCAAATCGTGAATTCGCTGCACATGAGTTGTCCAATAGATGCGAGTGGCGGCTTGATCGAACCAGCCCTCGTAATTAGCTTGTGTTTCGTCTTGAATTTGCTCGCTATGTTTACCGGCCACTACCAAGTCAGCCGCCTCGATCAGTGCAGTTATTCCCAAAGGGAAAAGTTGATCAAAATAGACTTTACCTAAAGTATCGTTAGCGCCAATCGCAACTTCTTTTTGTAAGATAACAGCGCCTTCATCAAGGCCATCGCTAGGTCGAAAAATTGTGAGGCCAGTTTTAGTTTCACCCAAGGCAATCGCCCAATTAATGGCGCTAGGGCCACGATAACGTGGGAGTAATGAAGGGTGATACTGAATCATGCCAAATTGTGGAATCTTGACAAATTCTTGAGGCACAAACTGTAATACATAAGCCATTACCCCAATCTCAGCTTTGCTATCGATTAAGGCTTGAGCAGCTTCGGCTGATTTAAGTGAAGTAAATTGCAACGGCTTTAAGCCCAACGCCAACGCAGCTTCTTTAAGGACCTCGGGCTTGCTTGACTTGGGATTATCGGGTGGGCAAAAAACTGCCACCACTTCATCACCTCGTTTTAAAAAGGCTTCTAATGCCGCCTTACCAAAATCTTGACTACCAATTAAGGCTATACGCATGCGGCACCCCTTTAATTAAGTTCCCAAATTTAAATGCTACTTAAATTACTTCCTTGGCCCGTAGGGCCGCCAGCTCTTCCAAGCTAAAGCCTAGTTCTCGCAAAATTTCATCGGTATGCTCGCCTAGCAAGGGTGAGCGAGTGACTTCCGTAATGCTATCTGATAGTTTAATTGGATTACCAACCGTAAGGTACTTGCCACGCACTGGATGATCAACCTCAACGATCGTACCTGTTGCGCGTAAGGCAGGCTCTTCGGCCAATTCTTTCATCGATAAAATTGGACCACAAGGCACATCGTACTTATTGAGCGTATTCATCACATCAAACTTCGAATGCTGAATCGTCCATTTTTCAATTTCAGCAAAAATACCCATCAGTCTTGGCAAGCGAGCCACGGGTTTGGCGTAATCGGGATCAGTAATCCAATCTTCACGCCCAATTACCTTACAAATACCCTCCCATATTGGCGCCTGCACCACCACATAGATATAAGAATTTGGATCGGTTTCCCAGCCCTTGCATTTCAAAATCCAACCTGGTTGCCCACCGCCAGAAGCATTGCCTGAGCGGGGAACAGCATCGCCAAAGTGACCATTAGGATATTGGGGAAATTCTTTCAATACCCCAGTGCGATCTAAACGCTGTTGATCACGCAACTTCACACGACATAAATTCAAGACTGCATCTTGCATGGCCGCCAAGACTTTCTGGCCTTTACCAGAATGGGTGCGCTGATATAAAGCAGTAACAATTCCTAAAGCCAGATGCAAGCCAGTGCCACTATCACCAATTTGAGCACCAGTTACCGTGGGGGGACCATCATCAAAACCCGTAGTTGAAGCCGAGCCACCCGCACATTGAGCAACGTTTTCATATACTTTGCAATCTTCAAATGGACCAGGACCAAAACCTTTTACAGAAGCCATAATCATTTTAGGATTTATCTCTTGAATACGTTCCCATGTAAAACCCATGCGATCAAGGGCACCAGGAGCAAAATTTTCAACCAGCACATCGCACTCTTTAATCAGGCGCTCTAAAATTTCTTTGCCCTCAGGCGTTTTAGTATTTACTGTCAGCGAACGTTTATTGTGGTTCAGCATGGTAAAATATAAACTATCGGCATCAGGCACATCACGCAGTTGACCACGTGTAGCATCGCCCTCACCCGAACGCTCTACCTTAATTACATCAGCACCAAACCAGGCTAATAATTGAGTGCAGGTAGGGCCCGATTGCACATGCGTGAAATCTAAAATTTTTACACCATCAAGCGCTTTTGCCATTGATTTAATCCTAAAAAGTCACAAAAATTTCATTTTAGCTTAGTAAATATAAGTGTGTGTGCCCTGATGGCGGGCTAATGGTTTAGTCATAATGCAGTTCCTTGGTCTAAATCGATTAAGTTATCAATATTTATTTCTTTTTAGCTGCGCTAGATGGATTGAGATTTGTCAGGCGGCCACTTTCGGTACCTGCAGTCTCATCAATCACCGCGTTAATTAAAGCAGGCTTACCAGCGGCAATGGCATCCGTAAGAGCTTTGCTTAGCTCTTCTGGAGTCGTTACGTTATAGCCAATACCACCAAAGGCTTCAATCATTTTGTCGTAGCGAATACCTTTCACAAACACGGTAGGTGCAACATCTGCACCACCAGTAGGATTTACATCGGTACCACGATATACACCATTGTTATTAAAAACAATGGTGGTCACTGGTAAGTTATAACGGCAGATGGTTTCAAGTTCCATGCCGCTAAAACCAAAAGCGCTATCGCCCTCAATTGCCACCACTGGTAAACCGCTGGTTACCGCTGCGCCAATGGCGTAGCCCATCCCAATACCCATGATTCCCCAGGTACCTGAATCAAAGCGTTTGCGAGGTTGGTACATATTAATAATGCTGCGCGCAAAATCGAGCGTGTTGGCGCCTTCATTCACCACATTAATATCTGGTCGATTTTTCAGCACATCGCGAATTGCCCGTAAAGCGCTATGAAAATTCATCGGCGTTGGATTTTGTTCTAAAGTCACTGCCATCTTGGCAATATTTTTGTCTTTACGATCAGTTATATCGCCAATCCAAGCGTCGTTAGGTCTAGGAAAGTTTGACCCCATGGCGGCTAAGAGCGCAGCAACGCATGAACCTACATCGCCAATAAGTGGTGCGGCAATGGCGACATTGCTATCAATTTCTGTTGGCGAAATATCGATTTGAATAAATTGTTTGGGTACACTTCCCCAAGTCTTGCCTTTACCGTGAGCTAACAACCAATTCAAACGTGCGCCAATAAGGATAACGACATCGGCCTCAGCCAAGACGTAAGAACGGGTAGCCGAAACACATTGTGGGTGGGTATCTGGTAATAAGCCTTTAGCCATCGACATAGGTAAGTAAGGAATGCCAGAAATCTCTACAAACTGACGAATTTCAGCGTCAGCTTGCGCGTAAGCTGCACCTTTGCCCAATAAAATTAAGGGGCGCTTTGCGCCTTTAAGAACATCGATTGCACGTTGAATCGCTTCTGGCGCAGGAATTTGGCGGGGTACGGGGTCAACCACTTTGACTAACGATTTTTTACCCTTTTCGGCATCAATCGATTGCCCCAATAACTCTGCGGGCAAATCTAAGTAAACGCCGCCGGGACGCCCCGACACTGCTGCCCGAATTGCCCGAGCAATGCCAATACCAATATCCTCAGCCTTATTAATGCGATAGGCTGCCTTAGCATAAGGGCGTGCGTTGTTCAGTTGATCCATTTCTTCATAATCGCCCTGCTGTAAATCCACAATTTCGCGCTCGCTCGAGCCGCTAATTAAGATCATGGGAAAACAATTGGTAGTGGCGTTAGCGAGTGCTGTCAGGCCATTTAAAAAGCCAGGAGCAGAAACAGTTAAACAAATACCCGGCTTTTGCGTCATGTAACCAGCAATTGCGGCTGCATTGCCGGCATGCTGTTCATGGCGAAAGCCAATAAAACGCATACCTTCAGCCTGAGCCAAGCGGGCTAAGTCGGTAATCGGAATACCAACCAAGCCAAAAATGGTGTGAATATCATTGAGTTTAAGGGCGTCAATTACAAGATGAAAGCCGTCAGTTAATACGGGGGTTTGAGTGTCATTTGTCATATATTTTTAGTCTATTTGTCTGCGTTTAAAGCCCAATATTAAAGGGTCTTAATGCAATAACGCAAATCTTAGGCTTAGGTATTTTGAAGCGCATTGACTTGCGTCAAGTTAGCCCAAAATCGCCAAAATTGGGCTATTTTGGCCCATTCTAAAATCTACAAAAAAAGTTCTTTGTGCTTATTTTTTAAGCGGCTTAAGGTCTCGGGAGATAAGTTGAGATAGGCCGCAAGCTCTTTTTTGGGCAATAACTCAAAGAGGTAGGCATACTTCCGCACAAATCGCTCTACCCGCCCTGGGGCATCAAGCATATGCAAGGTAATGGTATGGGCCATGATTTCACTCATTAGACGCATTACTTCAAATTCAAAACTATCTTTAATTTTTTGACGCCGATCTAAAAAATCAACCCATTTTTTTAAGGGCATACGCGCAACCCGCGCTTTAGTAACACAAGCGATGCTGTAAGGGGCAGCGGTTTTTAGTCGCCATGCGGCGTAACTGGTTTCAATGTCTTTTTCAATTGCAAAACGCAAAATCATTTCTTTGGCATCGGCACTCGAAACAATGCGCTTTAAGATGCCATCCAACACAAAGTACTGCTCCATTTGTGTATCGCCTTGGTGGAGCAAAATTTCAGTTTTCTTTAAATCAGCAATTTCAATGAGGTCCAGAAGTTCTGACATGCTTTCAGAGTCAAGGTGCTGCAAAATCACATTTTGACTCAACTGCAAGCGAATCACGTTTTTTTCTGGGTGGTTTTCGAGTAGGGTCATCAATTCTGGGGTTTAGGTCTTTCTCACAAATCCTGCAGAAGCTCAATGGTAGAGCTCCCTCTAAGGAGAGAATCTAGCGGTCTGCAAGCTATATTGTAGAACCGTTTACGCAATCAGGTAAACTGCCTGGGTCGTGGTGCTTTTTTGCCTAGTACCAACTGGGTAAAGAAGTTAAACGGGAAACACTAATCAAACGTGTGCTGCCCCCGCAACGGTAAGCGAGTGTGTCAATTAAAGAGCATCTTATTGATACGCAGAATTTGAATAAGCCACTGTGTACGTCAATTACATGGGAAGGCCAAATTTCTGAAACTCGTTAGCCCGGATACCGGCCAAGACAGGTGGAATTTTGCGGACGGGGAACTTCGCGCGCCAATTGCAGCAATGGCCGGTTGAGTATCTTTAACTGCTTTTCGCCTTGCTCCATTGACGTGCTATTTCTCGACCTAAAATTCTGTTCGACTCGGCTAACGGGGAAGTTGGCTTAGTGTTCTTAGTGCGGGATTTTTACCATGCAGCATTTTTCTTTTATTGCT
>CAJASX010000065.1 GCA_903944725.1 uncultured beta proteobacterium | reverse complement strand
GTAGCCAGTGGTATTAATTGAAAAGAGTCGTGAGCTGGATACTAGGAAAGCATGGAATAGTGGTGCCCAGAAGAGGACTCGAACCTCCACAATCTTTCGATCGCCAGCACCTGAAGCTGGTGCGTCTACCAATTTCGCCATCTGGGCAATGGGCTCTATTATAGGGGGTATATGGTTATTTTTTTACCCTACTTGAATTGAAAGAATGGCATGTTGAAAGTAAGTAAGCGTAAGACTGAGGCTACAGTGCAACGCGCGGCCGATCGAATCGGCACAGTACAAGGCCATCGTGATGGCTTTGGCTTCGTAATACCCGATGATGGCGGTGAAGATATTTTTTTGTCTGAACGGGAAATGTCACGGGTAATGCATGGTGATCGTGTCAATGTAAAGGTGCTTGGGGTCGATCGGCGTGGTCGCCCTGAGGGCCAAATTGTCGAGGTGCTAGTGCATGCCAATCGCGTAGTCATTGGGCGTTTGCTCAATGAAAATGGGGTTTTAATTGTGGCGCCTGAAGATATGCGCATTGGCCATGATATTTTGATTCCCCCAAAAGGTCAGGGCGATGCCAAGTTAGGCCAAGTGGTCAGCGTAGAAATTATTGATTATCCCGATAGCTATCGGCAAGCAGTGGGTCGGGTGGTGGAGGTGCTGGGGGAAATTGATGACCCTGGCATGGAAATTGAAATTGCAGTGCGCAAGTATGGCGTACCCCATGAATTTTCTACGGCAGCGCTGAAGGAAGCAGCAGCTTTACCTGAAAGCGTCATGCAGGTGGATTTAGAAGGGCGGGTTGATCTACGTGATATACCATTGGTAACGATTGATGGAGCTGATGCACGCGACTTTGATGATGCGGTGTACTGTGAGCCAACCCAGTTTGGCAAGTCGAAAGCCTGGCGCCTCATCGTGGCTATTGCCGATGTTTCGCATTATGTAAAACCTGATCGTGCCCTCGATGATGAAGCCTTATTACGGGCAACTTCAGTATACTTTCCGCGGCGTGTGATTCCGATGTTGCCAGAGAAAATTTCGAATGGTTTATGTTCTTTAAATCCTGGGGTAGATCGCTTATGTATGGTGTGTGATGCAGTGGTCGATTTACAGGGAATTGTCTTGGCTTATCAGTTTTATCCAGCAGTAATGCATTCAGCGCAGCGTTTTACTTACGATACCGTATGGGAAATTTTAAGTAATTCGAAGGGGCCTGAAGCAGCGCGTTTTGCTGCCTTTCGTGCTGAATTAAGTAATTTATATCAACTATATAAGATTCTTGATGCAGCACGTGAACGTCGTGGCGCGATTAATTTTGAAACGATTGAAACGCAAATTATTAGTAACGAATTAGGCAAAATTTTACGCATTGAGCCCCGTATTCGTAATGAAGCTCATAAAGTAATTGAAGAATGTATGTTGGTCGCCAATGTATGCGCTGCCGATTTATTACAGCAAAATAATCACCATAGCTTATATCGAGTACATGAAGAGCCTTCGGCAGAAAAATTGGCCACCTTAAGGCAAGCCCTGCGTACTTCAGCCCTAAGTTTGACTGGCGGAGATAAGCCACAACCCAAAGACTTTGCACGTTTAATTAAGGAAATTAAAACCCGTCCAGATTCGATGATGTTGCAATCGTCAGTTTTACGTTCAATGCAACAAGCAGTTTATCAACCTGATAATGCGGGGCATTTTGGCTTGTCTTATCCAGCCTACGCTCACTTTACAAGCCCGATACGCCGATATCCAGATTTATTAACACACCGCGCGATTAAGGCCATTCTGCAAAAAAAGATTTATGACCCTAAGTTGCCTGAGAGGGTCCCTCTTAATCTCACCTTGCCTCGTAAAGGAACGGCACGTGCCAATGCAGTAGCTGCTAAAAAATCGCATGGTGAGGCAGCGCTATCGCGTTTAGAGGCTAAAGGGATCAAGGGGCCTAAGGGTGTACAAGGTTTGCTAGGTGATAAGGGCGCTAAGGGTACTAAGGGTGCTAATGGCGTTAAGAGACAACAGTTAAGCTTGCCAGTTTGGGGACAGTTAGGAGTGCATTGCTCTGCCAACGAGCGCCGCGCTGATGAGGCCTCACGCGATGTTGAGGCATGGTTGAAATGCTATTACATGCGTGATCACTTGGGGCAAGAATATGCGGGCACAATTACTGGTGTAGCCAATTTTGGTTTATTTATTCAACTTGAGAACCTTTTTGTAGAAGGCATGGTTCATGTAACCGAGTTGGGCGGTGATTATTTTCAATATGATGAGGCTCGCCAAGAGCTGCGGGGTGAGCGCACGGGCATCCGCCATCGCCTCGGTGATCGTTTACACGTTTTAGTCAGTCGGGTTGATTTAGACGCGCGCAAAATTGAATTTAGTTTAGTCAAGTCGATTGGTGCCGAGGGCGGCGGATTACGTGCTCGCAATGTAATTTTGGCCTCAGATTCTGGACGCCCTCATAAAAAAGCCGCTTCGAAGAAAACCCGCCCCGATAGCAAGGCACCAGTTAAAGGCACTCTTAGTGGTATAGCTAGCGCTACTAGTGTTGCTAATGGTAAGACTTCGAGTAAGGCTAGTAAGCACAAATCAAAAGCCCGTGGAGCGCATAAACAGGCAGGGAATAAACCACCTGTTCGCAAAGGCAAGCGCAAGTGAAAAATATCATCTTGGGTTTTCATGCGATCCAAACTCGCTTACGTTTAGATGCACAAAGTCTGCGTGCGGTGTATTACGATCCTGCGCGGCGTGATCGCCGGATGGGTGACTTTTTAAAACAAGCCACCCCGGTATTGGGCGATCGCTTGCATTCTGCTAATTCTGAGCGTTTACACAGCTTGGCGGGGCATGATCGCCACCAAGGCCTAGTTGCATTAGCAGAAAAAATGACCGTCGCGAGAACCTTACCTGAATTAGTTGATGGCATTGAAGGGCCGGCCTTATTATTAGTTTTAGATGGCGTAACCGATCCTCATAATTTAGGCGCCTGTTTGCGCGTAGCTGATGGCGCAGGGGTACATGGGCTTGTAGTACCCAAAGATCGGTCTGCCCATTTAAACGCTACGGTTACTAAAGTCGCGAGCGGCGCAGCTGAAGTTGTCCCTCTAATTTCTGTAACGAATTTAGCGCGTAGTATGAAAGAGCTAAAAGAAATGGGCATCACTTTAATTGGCACTGATGAAGATGCCGAAACATCAATTTATGAACTCGATTTAACTGGGCCCATTGGCATCGTGATGGGCGCCGAAGGTGATGGTATGCGGAGACTGACGCGCGAAAACTGCGACCAGTTGGTGCGCATCCCGATGCAGGGCGTGGTTGAAAGCTTAAATGTATCTGTTGCTAGCGGCGTTTGTTTATTTGAAGCAGTGCGGCAACGCTTGGCTCTTATTTAAGTAATTGCTCTAATTTTTCAATATCGGCGCAGAAACTGCGAATGCCTTCAGCTAGCTTTTCAGTGGCCATGGCATCATTATTGAGTTGTAAACGAAATGCGGCTTCTGTCGTATTGAGCTCAAGAAATGGTATGTCGTTACCAGCTTCAGCATTTAACTGTCGCAGGATAGGTAGGGCGCTATCTTGCAGGTTAGTTAGTAATTCTGGGCTAATGGTTAAAAGGTCACAACCTGCTAGCTCAATGATTTGTCCGATGTTGCGAAAGCTCGCGCCCATTACCTCAGTCTTAATGCCAAATTGTTTGTAATAGCGGTAAATACGTTTAACGGAATTAACACCTGGATCGCTAGCGCCACCATGAGAAGCATCGTCCCAATTGGCTCCTAAACGGGTTTTATGCCAATCGGTTATACGCCCCACAAATGGAGAAATAAGGGTGGCCTTGGCTTGGCCACAGGCTGCTGCTTGAATTAAGGAAAACAATAAGGTCATATTGCAATGAATGCCTTCAGCTTCTAATTGTTTGGCTGCCTCTATACCTTCCCAAGTAGCAGCTAATTTAATTAATACCCGTGCTTGACCGATACCTTTTTTTGCATAAAGTTGGATGAGGTGGCGGGCTTTAGTAATGGTTGCAGGGGTGTCAAAGGATAGGCGGGCATCAACTTCAGTGGAGACCCGGCCCGGCACAATACTTAAAATTTCTAAGCCAAAAGCGACTAAAACATGGTCCATGAGTTCGCTAGCGCTAGCGTGGGGATACGCTTGCTTTACTCCTTGAACTAAATCGGCATATGCGTTTTGTTGCACAGCCTTTAGAATTAAAGATGGATTGGTAGTGGCATCTTGGGGCTGAAATTGGCGCATGCGCGCAAAATCGCCAGTATCGGCTACCACGGTGGTGTACTGTTTTAGTTGGTCTAAGCTATTCATCGGTATCAATCATCTTTTGTCATATCATAATGAATTCAGATGAGGAGCGGTCGTGAATTCAGAGGAATTAAAACGTTTAGTGGCGCAAGCTGCTTGTGATGAGGTTTTAAAGTTGCCTGCAGGCGAGTGCCTAGGTATTGGCACGGGTTCTACAGCAAACTGGTTTATCGATTTATTGGCCCCCCATCAAAGTCACTTTGCTGGAGTTGTTTCAAGCTCAATTGCTAGTACGCAACGCCTTATTCAACATGGTTTTTATGTGCTCGATACTAATCAAGTAAGCAACTTGCCGGTTTATGTCGATGGAGCTGATGAAATTAATCCCCAAGGCCACATGGTTAAAGGTGGTGGCGGTGCTTTAACCCGTGAAAAAATTATTGCTGCAATGGCCAAGCGATTTATCTGTATTTGCGATGCCTCGAAGCAGGTAGCTGTCTTAGGTCAGTTTCCGCTACCCTTAGAAATTATTCCACTGGCAGAAGCTTATATTACGCGCGTACTGACCGCCTTGGGTGGTGAAGTTCGTTTACGTATGACTGGCACCGCTAGTCAGCCTTTCATTACGGATAACGGCGGCTGGATTCTTGATGTGCATGGGCTCACGATTACGCAACCTGAGCAGCTTGAAGTGCAGATTAATCAAATACCTGGGGTAGTGAGCGTGGGGCTCTTTGCCAAGCGTAAAGCCGATTTACTTTTAGTAGGAGGCCTTACTGGGGTGGTGGCGGTGGCACATAACCGCTAGCCATATCGGCACCATCTTCAAAAAAATGTTTTTCAGCTTGCTTTAAGAGATATTGACGCGCGCGCGCATCGACCATATTTAAACGATTTTCATTAATCAGCATCGTTTGGTGCTTAAGCCAACCGGCCCAAGCTTCTTTTGAAACTTGTTGCCAAATACGCTTACCTAATTCGCCTGGCAAGGGGGCAAAATCAAGACCTTCAGCTTCTTTATTAAGTTTAATGCATTGAACCATGCGTACCATGAGATAAACCTTTCTTTTAATGCTAATAACTAATCAAGTTTGATTTTAGACGTTCTTTATTAAAACCATCGACTTACGATCCCAGTTGTAAATTTCTTTACGCTCTGCAGGAAGGTCATCGACAGAAGCGCGAATAAAGCCACGCTTTAAGAACCAGTGTTCGGTGCGGGTTGTGAGAACAAAGAGTTTGGTGATGCCTTCGGCTTTAGCCCTATGTTCAACATGCTTAAGCAGGCGTTCGCCATCGCCAGAGCCTTGTACTTCACTATCGACTGCTAAACAAGCGAGTTCGCCGATATTATTAGGAAATGGAAAGAGCGCAGCACAGCCAAATAACACTCGGTCGTGTTCGATCACCGAAAAGCGTGCAATATCACGCTCAATGACATCCTGACCGCGGGGGGCCAAAATACCTTCTTCTTCTAGTGGCATAGTCAATTGCAAAATACCACTAACATCATCTTGGGTGGCTTCACGTAAATTTTCAATATTGGATGAGGCCAACATCATACCGATACCATCGTGAGTAAATAATTCCTCTAAAAGAGCGCCATCACGATTAGCGGGTAAAAAATGAACGCGATTGACGCCAGCTCTAATTGCTTGAGCTGCTAAATTAAGGAGGTTTCGAAATCCAGGGGCTAAATTAGTTTGACTAGCAACATAATTATTCAGTTGCTCAAGCGATACCTCGGTAATTGGATGGAGATTGTCATCCTCTAAGGGGGGATATGGAGTTAAAAATAAAATCTTGTCGGCTTTTAAAGCAGCAGCCGTAGCTGCTGCGACATCTTCATACGATAAATTAAATGCTTGGCCTGTGGGTGAAAAGCCAAGCGGCGAGAGCAAAACAATTTTATTACTATCAAGCGAGAGATTGATCGATTCAGCATCGACTTTGCGTACGAGGCCAGTATGAATAAAGTCGGTACCATCTACCACTCCAAACGGCATTGCAGTAATAAAGTTTCCAGAAATAACTGAAATACGTGAACCTGCCATTGGGGTATTTGGCAAGCCACGACTAAAAGCCGCCTCGATATCGAGCCGTAATTCGCCAGCCGCTTCTTTAACGCACTCTAAGGCTGCCGCATCGGTAATGCGGTACGCACTCATATTGGTTTTGCCGTATTTACTTTTAATTTTACGTAGCTTGAGCTGCTCTTCAATTTGCGGACGAATGCCATGGACCAAGACAATACGCATACCCATGGCATGCAACATGGCAATATCTTCAATGAGGTTCTCAAGACCGATTTCTTGGGCTAATTCGCCGGCAAAGGCGATTACAAAGGTTTTTTCGCGAAAGCTGTGAATATAGGGAGCAACATCGCGTAGCCATGCGACAAAAGGAAAATTTGCGCTCGCAGCTTGGTGGGACGACATTGTTTGCTTGGTGGATAAGCTTAAGCCATCACGGTTTTGGTCGAGCTTGGGCGGGTTCGCGTTCATAGTGAGAAAATTATAGGGTGCAGAAGCCGATAAACCAAACAAAATTAGACACGGGACCAATCTCTGTGCCCGCTTCCAACACTCTTGAGCAGGCCAAGACCAGCCATTTGGTGATCGATTTTCCAGAAGAATTGCCAGTTTCAGGCCAGCGTGAGCAGATTATGGCGGCCTTGCGTGAGCACCAGTTAATAATTGTGTGTGGTGAGACGGGCTCAGGCAAAACCACTCAACTGCCCAAAATTTGCCTTGCACTTGGTCGCGGAAGGGCGAATGGGGGTCGTTTGATTGGCCATACCCAGCCCCGCCGCATCGCTGCTACCGCCACGGCAAAGCGCATTGCCCATGAATTGCATTCTCCTGTGGGTCAGGATGTGGGCTATCAAGTGCGTTTTGCTGACAAGCTTAGTGCTACTGCTTCAATTAAGTTGATGACCGATGGTATTTTATTAGCTGAGACTCAACGCGACCCACTCTTAAAAGCTTATGACACCATCATTATTGATGAGGCTCACGAGAGAAGCTTGAATATTGATTTTTTATTGGGCTATTTACGACAACTTTTACCTAAGCGAAAAGATCTAAAAGTTATCATTACCTCGGCCACTATTGATGCAAATCGTTTTGCTCAGCACTTCGGTGTAAATCAAATACCTGCACCTGTGATTGAAGTCAGCGGCCGTTTATTTCCAGTAGAGCAGCGTTATTTACCCTTAGAGGGGGTGGGCAAAAAAGAAGTACAGGAGTTAAGTGAGGGCGTGGCGGAAGCGATTAATGATTTATGGCGTGAAGGTGCTTTAGGCGCTGGCGATGTGCTCGTCTTTTTACCAGGTGAACGCGAAATTCGTGACTGTGCCGAGGTCTTACGTAAAGATCCTCTTTTGCAACAGCGTTTTCATCCTGAAGTCTTAAGTTTATTTGCCCGTCAATCGGTGGCTGAGCAAGAGCGGGTATTTCAAACCGGGCATGGACGCCGCATTATCTTAACTACCAACGTTGCTGAAACCTCCTTAACGGTACCCAATATTCGTTATGTAATTGATAGTGGTGTAGCGCGCGTCAAGCGATATTCGTATCGAAATAAAGTAGAGCAATTACAAATTGAACCTATTTCACAAGCAGCGGCCAACCAAAGGGCTGGTCGTTGTGGTCGGGTTGCCGATGGCATTTGTGTACGCTTATATAGTGAAGATGATTTTTTGGGGCGGCAAAAATTTACCGATCCCGAAATTTTACGCAGCTCGCTAGCCGCAGTTTTGTTACGCATGAGTGCTTTACATTTACCGCGTATCCACGATTTTCCCTTTTTAGATCGCCCCATGGGTCGAGCAGTAGCTGATGGTATTCAATTACTTGATGAGCTAGGTGCAATTGACGCCAGCACGGTAGCAGGCACGGCATTAGGTGCTGAAGCTGGAGAGCTACGCCTAACTGCCTTGGGACGTGAATTGGCTGAATTACCTTTAGATCCGAAAGTAGGGCGCATGTTATTGGCTGCGCGTGATCATCAGGCCCTTAAAGAGGTCACCATTATTGTTTCTGCATTAGCTACTCAAGATCCACGTGATCGTCCGCTTGAGCAAGCTGCCGCTGCTGATGCAGCGCACCTTCGCTTTGCCGACCCCCAGTCTGAATTTTTGAATTATCTAAAAATTTGGAATTGGTATCAAGATGCTTTGCATCACAAACACTCCAATCGACAATTAGAAAATTTGTGCCGTAGTCAATTTTTATCGCCGCGGCGTTTGCGTGAATGGCGTGATGTTTATGGGCAGCTGCACACCATGCTGGGCGAAAAAGGCTGGCGCGAAAATATTCAGCCAGCTACCTATGAGCAAATACATTTAGCCTTATTGACAGGCTTATTGGGCCATGTAGCAAAGAAAGAGGAAAGTGATAAGACCGCCACACCAAATACTAAAGTAGGCACGTATTTAGGCGCACGTGGTATTCGGCTTTTTATTTGGCCCGGTTCTAGCATCGGTAAAAAAGCAGGCGCATGGATCTTAGCGGGCGAATTACAAGAAACTGCACGGATGTACGCCCGAACGATTGCCAAAATTGAGCCGCAATGGGTTGAGCAAGTGGGCGCCCATCGTTTAGTGAAGTCTTTGAGTGAGCCTTTTTGGGATAGTCGTCAAGGCGAAGTGATGGCGCATGAGCGCGGTACTTTATATGGCCTATCAATCTACCATGGCCGCAAAGTGACGTTTGCTCCCCATGATCAAACTGAGGTCCGCCAATTATTTATTCAAAAGGCCCTGGTTGAGGGCGAGTTATTTGGGCGGATCGATACTCCCGCATTAGCTAAAGAAACTGAAGCTGAAGCCAAAAAAATCTATCCCAATACCTATGCTTTTTTTTGGCATAACCGGCGTTTAGTGCGTGAAATTGAAGCGCTCGAACACCGCTCAAGACGCCCCGATGTCTTGGTCGATGATGAACTTTTAGCCACCTTTTATGCAGAGCGAATTCCGACTGATATTTATAGCCGTCCTAGCTTGCAGGCTTGGCTGCAAAAAAATGTCCGCGCCGATGCTAGTTTATGTTTAGACAAAGCTGATTTAATGCGACATGAGGCGGCCGGCATTACGGTTGATCGGTATCCAAAAAAATTAATCATGGGGGGTACCGAATTTACTTTGACTTATCACTTTGAGCCTGGTAGCCCAAGAGATGGGGTGACCTTAATTTTGCCTTTGACCCTGTTAAATCAAGTGGATAATCGGCGCTGTGAATGGCTCGTGCCAGGTATGTGTGAAGAGAAAACACAAGTACTATTAAAGTCGCTACCCCAAAAGTTGCGACGCCATTGTGTACCAATTGCTGACTACGCTAAAGATTTTCTTGAGCGTAGGATAGCGGCCGATGATTTTGGGAAGGGTGATTATCTTGAT
The DNA here is from genome assembly GCA_903944725.1 of uncultured beta proteobacterium. Classification (GTDB taxonomy): domain Bacteria; phylum Pseudomonadota; class Gammaproteobacteria; order Burkholderiales; family Burkholderiaceae; genus Polynucleobacter; species Polynucleobacter hahnii. The sequence goes on along the minus strand of CAJASX010000065.1, from coordinate 76,775 downwards.
AGCCTAATACAGGATTTACGTCAAGAGAAGTCTCTGGATATAAAGCGCAGTGACTTTCGACTTGAAGCTTTAGCCCCACATCATGCGATGAATTTTCGTTTACTTGATGAACATGGGCGCCAGTTAGAATTAGAGCGTAATTTACCGCGCCTAAAGGCAGAGTTTGGTGAAAGTGCACGCCTCGCCTTTCAGGCGGTTGCTTTAGTCCCATTAGCAGAAGCTCGTTCATCACTTGTCTCTGGTCGCTATACCCAGTGGGATTTTGCTGAGCTAGCCGAGACATTAGAAATTGAGAAGGCAGGTAAGACCCTATTTGGCTATCCCGCGCTAGTAGACGGCGGTGATGCCTGTGAAATAGAGGTATTCGATGATTTGCTTGAAGCCCGTAAATGTCATTGGCAAGGTTTACGGCGTTTATTTGCTTTAAGTCAACGCGATACCCTGAAGGCTTTACAAAAACAGTTACCGAATGCGCGGGAAATCGGCTTGTTATTCATGCAAATTGGTACGGTAGACGGCATCCTCGAACAGATCCTCAATTTAGCGCTTGAACGGGCATTTATGGCAGAGCCGTTACCAATTAATCGTGAGCAATTTTTAGCGCGTGTACAAGCAGGCAAGCCACGTTTAACCTTGATTGCACAAGAAATTGCCCGCCATCTATTAACTTCTTTAGAAGCACATGCCGATTTACAGAAAAAATTAGCGCAGGCAAAAGCCTTGTCTACTGCTGCACACGCTGACATTAGTGGTCAAATTCAAGGCTTGATTTTCTCGCGCTGTATTGCTGATATTCCCTATGCACAGTTAGTGCATCTGCCGCGGTATTTAAAAGCGATTGCTTTACGTATTGATAAATTGCGTGCTAACCCCTCTCGTGATACGCAGGCTCAGCGTGAGTGGGAGGCGCTCGCCAGACCCTACCAAAAGTTACTCCAAGGGCAGAAAGGAAGTGCCACTTATGCCCTAGATGAAGATACGCGCTTACAAGACTTTCGTTGGCAATTAGAAGAGCTGAGGGTGGCTTTATTTGCTCAGGAACTTAAAACCCCGATGCCAATGTCGGCTAAGCGCTTAGAAAAGGTACTTCTTAGCCTCTATAAGTAAGTCACTTTAAGCCAGTGCAGACTGTTATCGGCTCACGATTTACAATGGGGGCATGAAATTACGTCGTCGTCCTGCCATTTTCTTTGCCGCTTATTTGATATTTCCTTTCAGTATTTTTGCGCAAACAGCTGCAATTTCTACACCTAAGCTTAGCGAACCAAAAATTGCTATGGTATTAAATTCTGGTGATGCTAGTATTAGCTTGATTGATATGCAAATGCGGGCAGTAATTAAAACTGTGCCAATTGGTAAAGAGCCACACCATCTGATGATGGCCCCAGATCAGCAAACCCTATTAGTTGCCAATGCCGTAGGCAATGACATCGCGATTTTAAATGCCACTACTGGCGACATAAGGGGGCGCATACCAAACATTATTGATCCCTATCAAATTGGTTATTCACCCAATAACCAATGGTTTGTGGTTAATGGAAATCGCTTAAATCGGGTTGATATCTATGCTGCGCAAGGCATTAATTTTACTTTGCTAAAGTCTTTAGCCTTAGCTAAAACTCCGAGCCATATTGCCTTTACTGCAGATAGCAAAATTGCTTTTATTACTTTGCAAGATTCAGCTGAATTAGCAGCTATCGATTTAGCTACGCAAACTATTTTATGGAAAATGCCTACTGGACCAACACCTGCGGGTTTATGGATGACGCCAGGTGATAAATTTTTATTAATCGGTATTACAGGGGCCGATTATGTTGAGGTGGTTGATTGGCGCACGCGGCAAGTCATTAAACGTATTTCAACCGGCAAAGGCGCACATAACTTTAGACCCCAGGGTGATCGCAAACATGTGTTTGTGAGTAATCGAGTGGCCTCGACCATTAGTTTATTGGATATGCAAACCTTAGAAAAAGTGGGTGATATTACTGGGTTGCCAGCCGGTCCAGATGACATGGAAATTACCGCTGATGGAAAAAATTTATGGGTATCGTTTCGGTTTGCAAAAAAAGTAGGCATCATAGATGTACCAAGCATGAAGCTGACGACAGTTATTCCTGTGGGTAAATCGCCTCATGGGGTTTTCTTTTATCCTCGTGCTGCATGGGAATGAGGCTTGAGTCGGCTCTTACCATGGTTGCTAGCATTAGGCTGTTTTACTAGCTTTGTAAATGCACAAGCCCAAAAAGCAGGCACCCCAAATATCAATTTAACCCAAACTGCAACACCAATAGCAATTTCTCAAGCAAAACCTGCACCAGCCTGTAATAAAACCGTATATTTAACTTTCGATACTGGCAATATGGCGATGGCAGAAACTATTGCAGCTATTTTGCAAAGACAGCAAGTGAAGGCAACTTTTTTTCTTGCAAATGAAAGGACTGCTCGTGGAGATTTTACTTTGGATGATAGTTGGCGCAACTATTGGCAAAAGTTAGCAGAGGCAGGCCATCATTTTGGTAGCCACACTTTTGATCACGCCTATTTTCAAGGTGATGGTCAAAATGGTTTAGTGCGCCTTAAGCCCCAATTTGGTTCTGAAGCTGGCATTGGCAAATGGTATGACGCCGCCGCCTTTTGCGCTGAACTGAAGCGGGTTGATCGCCGCTTTCAAGAACTAACGGGGCGTCACCTAGAGCCTATTTGGCGGGCACCTGGCGGTAAAGTCTCGCCGCGTTTGGTGGCCTATGGTGAGCAGTGTGGTTTTCAGCATATTGCCTGGGCACCAGCAGGGTTTTTAGGGGATGAGCTAGATTCTGGGCGTTTTCCCAATACGGTTTTATTGGCGCGCGCTAGCAAAAACCTGCAAGATGGTGACATTGCAATGGCCCATTTAGGTATTTGGTCGCGTAAAGATGCTTGGGCGCCAGCAGTTTTAGAGCCCTTAATTGATAATTTGAAACAACGCGGATTTTGTTTTGCTACCTTACCAACCCTTGTCACTAAATAATTAGGTTGAAGCGCTAAGATGCTAGATTTTTTATCTCAACAGTATGGTCAAGCACACGAGGCCCTGTATCGTTATTTGATCGAGCCATTGTTGTACCAATTTGGTTTAATGCATTGGGCTGAAGATGCATTTAATGGCGCTGAATGGATATTATTAGGCTTGATTCAAATCGCCTTAATTGCTTTTGGTTTGCGTTTTTGGGAACGATTTAATCCGGCAGAAGTACAAAACCGCCAAGCTAAGAGTATTTCTGCTGATGTGTTTTACACTTATTTTCATCGCTTAGGCTTATTTAATGCAATTATCTTTGTTGTATTTGCTGACTTATTTTTTCAATTTGAAGGGCAATTACACGATTGGCGATTTGAGCGCTTTAACGTAGAAAGTTGGTGGCCTGGAGTCACTTCAATTCCTTGGGTCAGCTTTTTAATTTATTTAATTATCTTAGATTTTGTTGATTATTGTTATCATCGTGCTGAGCATCGATTTCAATGGTGGTGGCAATTACATGCCTTGCATCATAGTCAAGCAACTATGACAGCCTGGTCGGATGATCGTAATCATTTTTTAGATGATGTGATGCGCGCTTTAGTGTTTGCGAGTTGCGCTTTAATCATTGGGGTGAGTCCCGGCCAATTTATTTTATTAGTTGTGGTGAGTCAATTTATTCAAAGTTGGCAACATGCTAATTTAAAAGTACATTTAGCTTGGGCAAAATATATCTTAGTTTCGCCGATCTTTCATCGGCGTCATCATGCCGTGCGCTTGGGTTACGAGGTAGAAAATCGACATGGGGTATTGGGGGGCTGTAATTTTGGAGTGTTATTTCCATGGTGGGATATGATTTTTAAAACAGCTAATTTTGATCAGCAAATTCATCCTACTGGCGTAGAAAATTTGCATTTACCCAATGGGGTTTTACAGCATCAATGGCAGGGCCTAAAAATGGCATGGCGAGCTTTTTTTGGGCACCCTAAGGATACTAAGGACGTTAAGGATACATAGGACAGCTAATTGAAACTAAGAGAAACTGGCAATTGAAGGAGAATTTAGATGATTGGTTTTAGTGGTGTCTTGCGCGCCTTAGGATTAGCGCTAGTGGGCAGTATGCACCCGCGCATGCTATGGTTAAGTTTTAGACCATTTTTAATCGTCGCAGTTTTTTGGGGCATCTTGTTATGGTTTGTTTGGTCACCTGCGCTAGATTATTTGCGAATTTTTTTAAGTGCCTCAATTTTTACTAGTTGGATTGAGCATGCACTTGCGTGGCTTGGAATTGAAGGCTCCCAGACTTGGTTAGCACCTTTATTTTTTATTATGCTATTAATGCCCATTGCAGCAATTAGTTTGTTGGTGACGATTACCTTTTCAACCGTGCCAGCAATTGTAAATAGTGTGGCCGAACAAGCTGCATACGCCAAATTAGCAATTCATCTTGATGCTAGTTTTTTTGCTAGCTTTTTTGGTGGCTTAGTCTATACGATTTGGTCTAGTTTAATTTGTTTGGTTTTGGTTTTTCTTACTTTACCAGTATGGTGGATACCACCTTTGTTTGCAATTTTGCCGCCCTTATTATGGGGTTGGCTGACAATGCGCTTAATGACTTACGATGTTTTGGCAAAGCATGCCACGACTGCTGAGCGCAATATCTTATTAGAAAAATACCGTTGGTCTTTATTAACAATGGGTATATTGGCTGGCTTACTTGGCGTAGTGCCCAGTTTTTTTTGGGCGACCTCGGTGCTAGCTTTAGTTTTATTCCCCTTTGTTTCTTTCGTTGCCTTGTGGGTTTATTCCATTATTTTTGTTTTTGCAGCACTCTGGTTTGCGCATTTTCTTTTGCAGGCATTAGTCGAGTTACGTAGTGCGCCGATGATTGATGTAATCGAAGCTGATGTGCTGGGTAGATAATTAGCTTTATGTCAAAATTATTAACGCCATCGACTGGACAAGCAGATTCACCACGACGCTTTGGCTTGCTGGTAATTGGCGATGAAATTCTTTCGGGTCGTAGAAGTGACAAACATCTTGCCAAGTTCATTGAATTGCTGGGCGAGCGGGGTTTAAGCTTAACTTGGGCCCGTTATGTGGCTGATGATCCTGAGCAAATTATTCAGACCCTAAAAGATACTTTTGCCAGTGGCGATGTGGTTTTTAGTACTGGTGGAATTGGCGCGACTCCCGATGACCATACTCGCGCTTGTGCAGCAAAGGCTTTAGGGCTGACTATTGCCTTACATCCGCAGGCCAAGGTCTTAATAGCCGCACGCATTCAGGCTACTGCCGAAGGGAATCTGCACAAAGCCGACCTTAACACCCCAGAGAATCAACACCGCTTTAAAATGGGCGAATTTCCGGTAGGTTGCGAAATTATTCCCAATTCTTATAACCAAATTCCAGGATTTCGCATTCAAGAGCATCATTTTTTACCAGGTTTTCCAGTGATGGCAGCCCCCATGATGGCTTGGTGCTTAGATCAGCACTATGCGCATTTATTTCATCGTAGCCAATGGGCCGAAAAAAGTTTTATCGTACCTAGTGGCATTGAATCAACCTTAACGCCTTTAATGGAACAGATTGAACGTGACTTTACTGGTATTAAGGTGTTCAGCTTGCCTTCGGTTGGCGACCCAATAAGGGGCGGTATTTTTGCGCAACGCCATATTGAATTAGGCGTAAAAGGTGACGATTCGGCTTTGGATGTTGCTTGGGATGCCTTGCGTCAAGGCACTATTGCTTTGGGCTATGAAGTTCACGATTTACCACTGCCGAGTGCTTAACTCAACTAAGCAAGGTTTAATTTATTTACCAGTCTATTTATGCACTAATTAAGTGCATTATTTAGGATTAGGGCTAAAGCCATCACTTTTTAAGCACTCTAATAGTGCAATAATAGTGAATTCAACGCCTTGGCTTCAGTAAATTAAATGAATTGGTAGGGGCTATTTATATTTATTGAAGACCGAAAGCAGGGTTGATTTTTAGCCTGGAGTTGCGGGATCCAGTATTTTTTCTTAGAGGAGATTTGCATGACGAAGACCGTCGCAGATGTGATGAAGTTAGTGAAAGAGAAAGAGTGTACTTTTGTCGATTTTCGTTTTGTCGATACCAAGGGTAAAGAACAGCATACTACCGTGCCAATTTCAGCTTTTAATGAAGATAAATTTGAGAGCGGTCACGCGTTTGATGGCTCTTCAATTGCTGGTTGGAAGGGTATTGAAGCTTCCGATATGTTGTTGATGCCTGATCCTACTGCTTGTTATATTGATCCATTTTATGAAGAGTCAACTTTAGTAATTACTTGCGATGTAATTGAGCCATCAGATGGTAAGGGTTACGATCGCGATCCCCGTTCGATTGCTAAACGCGCTGAAGATTATTTAAAAAGTACTGGTCTTGGCGATACTGCTTATTTTGGCCCAGAGCCTGAATTTTTTGTGTTTGATGGTATTCGTTGGGGCGCTGACATGCAAGGCTGCTTTGTCAAAATTGAGTCGGAAGAGGCCCCTTGGTCTTCTGGTGCCGAGTTTGAGGGTGGCAATACTGGGCATCGTCCTGGCAAAAAAGGTGGTTACTTTCCTGTTTCTCCGGTTGATACTTTCCAAGACATGCGTTCAGAAATGTGTTTAATTCTGGAAAACTATATGGGTATTCCTGTGGAAGTGCATCACCATGAAGTGGCTGGCCAAGGCCAAAGCGAATTAGGTACTAAATTTAGCACCTTAACGCAACGTGCCGACTGGACTATTTGGCAGAAATATGTAGTGCAAAATGTGGCCCATTCTTATGGCAAAACCGCAACCTTTATGCCTAAGCCAGTAGTGGGTGACAACGGTTCAGGTATGCATGTGCATCAGTCGGTTTGGAAAAATGGCGAAAACTTATTTGCTGGTAATGGCTACGCCGGTCTCTCAGAATTTGCTTTGTACTACATCGGCGGCATTATTAAACATGCACGTGCGTTAAATGCAATTACTAACCCTGGTACTAATTCCTATAAGCGTTTAGTGCCTGGTTTTGAGGCGCCAGTGAAATTAGCTTACTCGGCGCGAAATCGTTCGGCTTCGATTCGCATTCCGCACGTAGCCAACCCTAAGGGTCGGCGGATTGAAACCCGCTTTCCTGATCCTTTGGCAAATCCCTATTTGGCTTTCTCGGCCTTACTAATGGCCGGTTTAGATGGGGTACAAAATAAAATTCATCCTGGTGAAGCAGCCGATAAAAATTTGTATGATTTACCACCCGAAGAAGACGCAAAGATTCCAACTGTTTGTCATAGCCTTGATCAGGCCTTGGAGTGTTTGGATCAGGATCGCGAATTTTTAACCCGTGGTGGTGTGTTTACGAATTCGATGCTCGATGCTTACATTAGCTTGAAGATGGAAGAAGTAACTAAGTTTCGGATGACTACTCATCCAATTGAATTTGAAATGTATTACTCACTGTAATTTGTTTTAAAGAAGGAAAGATTAAAGGAAACAGCTTGAGCGCAACTTTATTGCGCAATCCTTTCAAAGGGGCAGCTGCGGCTGCCCCTTTTGTTCCGGGATTGCTCGAACATTTACCAAATGCTTTGGTAGTTTTTACTATGCCAACCTTGCAATTGATTTATGTAAATCCTGCTGCTGAAGCTGCACTTGATCTTTCACGAAAATCTTTACAAGGCCGTTCTATCACAGAATTATTTGGCCATAACGAGGCTTTAAAAGACATGATTGCTGAAGTTTCAGAGGGTCGAGTAGTAATGCAACGGCAAGAGATGGTCTTAGATTCCTTGCCGGGGCGCATTCATCAAGAATCGATTCCGGCGCATGTGGTAGTGGCTATGCTTGAGACACCAAATTTAATGATGATGGATTGGTTTCCGATTGATCAACAAATAAGTAGTGAGCGCGATGAACGAGTTTTTCAACAGGTAGAGGCTAACAAAGAGCTAATGCGCAATTTAGCGCATGAAATTAAAAATCCACTAGGCGGAATTCGTGGCGCCGCACAGTTATTAGAATTTGAATTACCTGAAAAAAACTTACGTGAATATACTCAGGTAATTGTTAAAGAATCAGATCGTTTGCAAACCCTAGTTGATCGCTTGTTGGCGCCTCATCGTAAAGCTCATGAGATGGAATTTTTTAACGTGCATGAAGCGCTAGAGCGGGTGCGTAGCTTAGTGTTGGCCGAGTTTCCACATGGCTTAAGTATTATTCGGAACTACGATACGAGCTTACCCGACTTACTGGGGGATCAAGAACAACTAATTCAAGCGGTGTTAAATATTGTGCATAATGCGGCGCAAGTATTGCAAGATGATATGAAAATAGGTAATGCGCAAATTGAACTGAAAACTCGGGTTGCGCGTTCAGTCACGATTGCAAAGATGCGTTATAAGATGGCAGTTGATCTACATGTAATTGATAACGGCCCTGGAATTCCTGAAGAGATACGCGATCGAATTTTTTTCCCATTGGTTTCGGGGCGCGAGGGCGGTAGTGGTTTGGGACTTACTCTAGCCCAAACTTTTGTGCAGCAACACCAAGGTTTTATTACCTGCGAGAGTCGACCAGGTTTAACTGATTTTCATCTTCAAATTCCGTATCGCAAGCAGGAGATAGTAGGATGATAAAACCCGTTTGGATTGTTGACGATGACCAATCAATTCGTTGGGTCTTAGAGAAGGCGCTGACCAGAGAAAATATACCCCATCGTAGTTTTTCTAATCCTAACGATGTTTTGGATGCCTTAGAAAAAGAAACCCCTGAAGTCTTGATTTCAGACATTCGGATGCCGCGTGGCAATGGCTTAGATTTATTGCAGCAGGTAAAAATAAGTAACCCTAATTTACCAGTAATTATTATGACAGCTTATTCAGATCTCGATTCAGCTGTATCTTCTTTTCAAGGCGGTGCATTTGAATATTTGACTAAACCTTTTGATATTGAAAAAGCAGTCGAATTAATTCAGCGTGCAGTGAGTGAAGGTGCGCGCAATAAGGTAAGCGCTAAAGATAATGCAAGTTGGCGCAAAGATACACCAGAAATTATTGGCCAGGCGCCTGCTATGCAAGAAATTTTTCGAGCAATTGGTCGTTTAGCGCAATCTCATGCAACTGTTTTAATTACTGGTGAGTCGGGTACCGGCAAAGAGTTGTTTGCGCGAGCGATCTATAAGCATAGCGCGCGGGCGAAGGGCCCATTTGTGGCTTTAAATATCACCGCAATTCCTCAGGACTTATTGGAGGCTGAGTTATTCGGTAATGAACGTGCCTGGTATGGCGCTACTAAGGGATTAAAACGTGGCGCATTAGATCAAGCCGAGGGCGGTACTTTATTTATAGATGAGGTCGGTGAAATTCCCTTCGAATTACAAACTCGTCTTTTAGGTGTACTTACCGACGGCTATTTTTATCGGGCCGAGGGCACTGATTCTATTCGTGCTAATGTACGGGTTATTGCTGCGACTCACCAAAATTTAGAGGCTCGAGTGGCTGCAGGTTTATTTCGAGAAGATTTATTACACCGCTTAAATGTGATTCAGCTACGTTTACCAGCCTTACGTGAACGGGCGGAAGACATTCCTGCTTTAGCGCACCATTTTATGCTGTCTTGCGCCAACGGATTAAATGTAGAGCCTAAACGCTTATCGGATGAAGTGCTAAAAGAGATGAGCCTGATGTCATTTCCTGGTAATGTACGGCAACTTGAAAATTTGTGTCATTGGTTAACAGTGATGTCACCAGCCAATATCATTGGCATTGGTGATTTGCCCAGTGAGACTCTTGCTGAGACCGCCTTATCTTCTGCCACTATCGACTTAGAAATACCTTTAGGGCAAAGTAGTAGCATGCGCTCTAATCGTGATGAATGGGATGCAGCTTTAGGGCGTTTAGCAGTGAAGATGCTACAAGACGGCGAGAAAAATGTTTTTGATACCTTAACTTTGAGCTTTGAAAAAGCGGTATTAAAAGCTGCGCTAGAAGTAACTCGAGGAAGGCGGGTTGAGGCTGCTCAGCGACTTGGCATTGGTCGTAATACGATTACCCGTAAGCTACAAGAATTAGATATAAATGATTAGAATTGCTGCTTGGAATGTCAACTCTTTAAAAGTGCGCTTGCCGCAGGTAATTCGTTGGCTGGGAGAGCAAGAACAAGCTAAGGCGCCAATTGATGCCTTATGTTTACAAGAATTAAAATTAACTGACGACAAATACCCTCATGCCGAGCTTGAGGCTGCTGGTTATTTAAGTCTAGTGGCAGGACAGAAAACCTATAACGGGGTGGCTATTCTGGTACGTCAAAACGCACTAGCGCCAATTGCTAATAATCTTGAAACCAGCTTTTTAAAGCCCACGCGCAATATTCCTGGTAATACCGATGAACAACAACGTATTTTAGCGGCAACTGTTTGTTTTAAAGGGATTGCACCACTACGTTTAATTTCAGCTTACTTTCCTAACGGCCAAGCGCCAGGGAGTGATAAATTTGCTTATAAATTAGCTTGGCTAGATGCTTTGGAGAAATGGCTATCTACCGAGCTGCAACAGTTTGAACGTTTAGCATTACTAGGAGATTTTAATATTGCTCCTAGTGATAGTGACGTCCATGATCCACAAGCTTGGTTGGGGCAAAATCTAGTTTCTTCTGAGGAGCGAGCGGCTTTTAGTAGCTTGATTCAATTGGGTTTAACTGACTCATTCCGTTTATTTGAACAAGCTCCAAAAGTATTCAGTTGGTGGGATTACCGGATGATGGGGTTTCGACGCAATGCGGGTATGCGGATCGACCATATTTTGCTGAGCGAGTCATTGAAAGGCTTGTGTCGGGCAAGCTGGATTGATAAAATTCCCCGAACTTGGGAGCAGCCTTCTGATCATGCGCCAGTAATTGCAGAAATTGCTAAAGCATAGTCTTAAAGTTTCTAAGTAGCACTTTTCAGAAAAACTATTAAAGCAAAGCAGTTAAGCAACTATAGTGCTTAAGCCACCATGTTTAAGCAAAGCATCGATGGTGGGTTCGCGCCCACGAAAAGCTTTAAAAGATTCGGCGGCAGGGCGACTACCACCAACGGCCAATATCTCTTGCCGATAATAGGCTCCTGTTTTAGCATCGAGTACACTGCCATTTACTTTAGCCGCATCTTCAAAAGCTGAATAGACATCAGCCGATAATACTTCAGCCCATTTGTAGCTGTAATAACCAGCGGCATAGCCACCAGCAAATATGTGACTAAAGCTATTAGGCCAACGTGAAATTGGCGCTTGTGGAATTACATAGAGCTTGGCATTAATTGAGCTAGCTAGTTGAATGACGGCAGAATAATTCGCAGTTTTAGCATCAAAATTAGCATGTAATTGCCAATCGGTGAGGGAAAGAATAATTTGCCGCAAGGTGCTTAAGCCATTGTGATAATTTTTTGCCGCCAACATTTTGTCAAATAGAGCCTTGGGTAACGGCTCTTGGGTATCAATCTGAGCCGACATCTTCTCAACTACCTCCCATTCCCAGCAAAAATTTTCCATAAATTGACTAGGTAGTTCGACGGCATCCCACTCAACTCCATTAATGCCCGATACACCCAACGCACCTACCTGGGTAAGTAAGTGATGCATGCCGTGCCCACTCTCGTGAAACAAGGTAATGACATCTTCATGCGTAATCGTGGGCTCGCGCTTAATCCCATTAAGCTCTATCGGCGGGGCAAAGTTACAGACTAAATATGCTACCGGTATTTGAATCGTTCCATCAGGAAATTCACGGCGTCCTCGCGCATCATCCATCCATGCACCACCCCGTTTTCCCGAGCGGGCATAGGGATCAAGATAAAAATAGGCAATAGTTTTTCCATCTACGTTATTAACTGCAAAAGACTGTACGTCGGAGTGCCAAATTGGCAAATGCGCTGCTTGAATTTGGACGCCAAATAAAGCCTGAATAACGCTAAACAGACCATCTAGTACCTTAGGCAGTGGAAAAAATTGCTTCACTTCATTTTCAGAAAAATCATAGCGCGCTTGCTTAAGTTTTTCGCTAGCAAAAGCCATATCCCATGGCTGTAATGGCTTGTCACCATTAAGGCCAAGATTTAATTCGCGGCTTGCAAAATCTTGCAACTCAGCCCAATCGGTTTTTGCAAATGGTTTAGCGCGCTGCGCAATGTCATTTAAAAATCTCTCGACTTCAGCAACACTTCCTGCCATTTTGGCAGCTAAACTGAGTGCTGCATAGTTTTCATAGCCCAAGAGCTGCGCTTCCTCGTGACGCAGGCGTAGTTGCATGAGAATATTTTCGGTATTATCCCAAGCGAGTTGACCATTACCATATTGGGGACCTAGCTCTGAAGCTCTTGTTAAATAAGCTTCCCACATTAATTGGCGCAACGCACGATTTTCGGCATACTGTTGTAAGGGGAAATACGATGGGTATTGCAAGGTAAAAACCCAACCAATTAAGCCTTTTTGTTTAGCTTGATCGGCAGCAGCAGCCAGCACGTCTTCAGGCAGCCCTTGTAATTCTTGGCGATTGAGGACTTGATGAAAAAAAGCATCGGTAGCATCGAGTACGTGATCTGAAAAGGCTTTGCTTAATTGCGCCTGCTCATCTTGAATGGCAGCAAAGCGAGGTTTTACTTCGGCAGCTAGCTCGGCGCCACCTAAACGAAAGTCGCGGAGCGAATTTTCTACGACCTTTTGTTGTGCAGGCCCTAGCTCTTTGAAAATAGGGCTTTGGGATAGTGCTTTAAAGCGTTCATAGAGCGCAAGATTTTGCCCAAGACTACTAAAAAAAGCTGTAACTAAGGGTAGCATTGCGCCATAGGCTGTGCGTAATTCGGGAGTATCAGCCACATTATTTAGGTGGCACACTACTCCCCACGAGCGGCTTAATGCTTCAGTAGCATCTTCGAGTGGCTCAATTAAATTATCCCAAGTAAGTGCTTGGTTTGGGATGTGCTGACAATCAAGAGCATGCTCTACGGCCTTTTCAGCAGCTTGCAAAAGGCAGGTAATTGCTGGGTGGATATCACTCGGCTTGATATCTGCATAGTTAGCGATGCCACGACCAAAACTGAATAAGGGATTGTCTTTTAAATCGCTAAAAGTAGTCAATTGCTAGAGTTTCCTTTAGGACAATTTAATTGCTTTTTCGGTGGCTTCTAAGGTATTCATTAAGAGCATCGTAATGGTCATGGGGCCAACGCCACCTGGCACGGGGGTTATCCATCCAGCTACATATTTGGCTGAATCAAAGTCGACATCGCCACATAACTTACCATCTGGCAAGCGATTGATACCAACATCAATAACCACTGCGCCTGACTTAATCATAGCGCCAGTAATCATTTTAGGTTTACCTGTTGCCACTACTAACACATCGGCGTCTTTGGTATGGTGGGCAAGATCGCGAGTTTTACTATTACAAATGGTGACGGTAGCACCAGCTTGCAGAAGTAACATTGCCATCGGTTTACCGACAATATTTGAGGCGCCGACTACGACCGCTTTTGCACCACGTAAAGGGTACTCAATACTCTCTAACATCTTCATGCAACCGTATGGCGTGCAGGGGATAAATTCAGGTGCTCCAACCATTAAGGCGCCAGCGTTGGCAATATGAAAGCCATCAACATCTTTTTGTGGGGCGATAGCTTCGAGTACGCGCTTTGCATCAATTTGCTCGGGTAATGGTAGTTGCACCAAGATGCCCTGAATAGATGGATCTGCATTTAAGGTTGCAATACGCGCTAGCAGTTCTTCTTCTGCCATCTCTGTTGTATAGCGCTCTAAGACTGAATGAAAGCCAGCTTCCTCGCAGGCTTTGACTTTATTTCTAACATAGACTTGGCTGGCAGCATTTTCGCCTACTAGGATCACTGCTAATCCTGGGCGGAGGCCTTTGGCGGTAACGATCGCTGCACGCGCAGTGATTTCAGCACGAAGCTTCTTTGATAAAACATTTCCATCGATTAACTGGGCTGGCATCTGATACTCGCTGATTGAAGTTGAGACAAAAAACCAGTTTACCAGTTATTTATCGCTCGATTAGTTTGATTGTGTTTCGGATAAAGCAAGACGCAGTAGGTCGGCGACGGTGCTGACGTTGAGCTTTTCCATAATGTTGGCACGGTGGGCTTCAACGGTTTTAATCGAAATGCTGAGGTCGTCGGCAATTTGTTTGTTGAGACGCCCAGATACAATGCGCTCAAGCACTTGGCGCTCACGGCCCGTTAGTTTACCTAACAAGCCTTGGGTAACTTTGCGATTGCTGGCCTGAGAATAATCTGTTCGAGCTTTCATTAACATACGTTCAACTAAGTTACAAAGTTCATTTTCTTTAAAGGGCTTCTCAATAAAATCAACTGCTCCGCGTTTCATCGTAGAAACTGCCATTGAAACATCGCCATGCCCAGTAATAAAGGAAACCGGCATAGGTAAATTTTCTGCAATGAGACGTTCTTGTAATTCCAAGCCAGACATACCAGACATCCGTACATCAAGAATCACACAAGAAATAGTCGATTTGTCGGTATTTTGTAATGATTGCAAGAAACGTTCGGCACTGGCATGACAGCGAACGGTATAGCCATTGCTTTCTAATAGCCATGTAAGCGAGTCGCGAACTGCTTCATCATCGTCAACGACGTAAACGACCTCAGCTTGGCTGGTTTTCGGGGTGTTGCTTTGGATCATCTTGGTTCTCGCTTAAATTCTCAGATATTTCTAAGGGTAATAGGATTGTAAAGGTGCAGCCGGCTAGGCGGGTATGTTCTGCATCTAGCTGGTTTTTTGCCCAAAGACGCCCATGGTGAGATTCAATAATAGAGCGGCAGATATTGAGCCCCATCCCCATGCCATCATCTTTAGTGCTAAAAAAGGGCTCAAACATCCGCTGAATCACAGCATCAGCAATGCCAGCACCCGCATCAGATACCTGAATACGTAGGGTTGCTGGAAATACGCTAGTTTCCAAGTCAGCCCTAATTTTTATCGGGGGCGCCGACCAGCGGGATGGCAATGGATAAGATTCACGGAGACTATCTAAGGCATTTTTAAGAAGATTAACAAGCACTTGTTCGATTAATACTGGATCGAGATCAATACGCGGTAAATTGGGAATTACCTCGGCCACGATTAAAAAGCGCTGGCGATTAGCCTCGATTTCAACTAAATCGACTGCATTAGCAATAATTTCGCCGATGTCACAGTTTTTTCTTTGTGGTTCACTGCGCTTTACAAAATCACGAATGCGTTGAATGATCGTGCCAGCGCGCAATGCTTGGGCAGAGGCTTTTTCTAGGGCTGGCATGAGTTCGGTTACTAAGTGTGCGTCGGAATAGGTTTTTAAGCGCTTAGCAACACCCATACAGTAATTTGAAATAGCTGATAACGGTTGATTTAATTCATGGGCTAACGAGGAGGCCATTTCACCCATCGTAGTTAGGCGACTAGTAAATTGCATTTTTTCTTCTTGTTGGCGCGCCAAATCTTCAGCTTGTTTACGCAGAGTAATGTCGGTAGCAATAAGTAGTTGCGCTAAATGACCATCAACCCATGGAATATAACGGCCACGTACTTCATACCACGCATTTTCACCATCAAGTAATTGCACTTCACGCGAATCACCTGTAGTGTTCTGATTTAACTCAGATTCTGGTAAGCCAGCAAATACATCGATACTATCGTCTTTCATATCATGAATGACGTGCGGATTCATCTCATAGGCACTTAAACTAATGTGTCCTTGTTCAGTATTACCAAAACGTTGGCGATAAAAACGATTAGCAAATAATAATTTTCCCGTTTCTACCGAAACCACCGAAACTGATGCATCAAGGCCCTCGAGGACGGCCACAAAGCGTTCTTGGGTCGCAGTTAATTCTTCGCGAATTTTTTTAGGCTCAGAAATATCGGTAATGGAAGTAACCCAGCCAGTTTGTAAACCTTTTTCATTTAGAAGTGGGGCGGCATAAGTGCGGGTATTTAGGCGCGCACCATTACGATGCTGTATTTCTCCTTCAATGCCCGCTTTCATCAATTGACGATTTTGCTCTTGCAAAACGCGTTCCATATTAGTACCTAGTTGATCATGCTTGTCGGCTGGCCAGAAAGGAAATGGGGGCGCTAGGCCAATTAATTCTTCAGGGGCATATCCCACCATTTCACAAAAGGCACGGTTGACATAGGTAATCTTTTTTTTCATATCATGCGCGCGGATACCGACAGGGGTTGAATCTTCCATCGCATTACGAAAACTAGTTTCTGACCTTAAATTTGCTTCAATTTTATTGCGTGCTTGAATCTGTTTTAAGACAGACCATAAGCTCCAGATAACAAATGCACTTAAACCAATCACAACGCCAAGCAACATTCTAAAGGTGAGATTAGTTGGCGGCGGATAGGTATCTACTTTTAAAATTAAAGTTGGACTAAAGGCTCCAAACTCAAGGCTTGTTTCGTTACTCAGTGCACGTGTGGGTGTATTACGATCAGATGAGATTGCCAATACATTGCCAGAATAATTTAATAATGAAAAGCGATATTGACTTTTTAATTCAGTCGGAATGATGTATTCCAAAATCCCATGTCCACTGTAGAGAACGGCTAATATACCCGCACCTTCACCTTCAATAGTGGTGGGCACAGTTTGCCAAAATACAGTTTGTCGCTCTAGCGGAATAGGTTGATCGGTGTTGGACTGAAGACGAATAATTTCACTATAGGCAGGCCGATTAGTTTCTCGACTTAAAATAATTGCGCGTTTTAATTGTCGCTCAATGGTGTCGGCATTTGGCGATTGGTCAAACCAATCGGCAGCTTGCGATGGCAATGGAATCATCCATTGTCGGAGATTATTTTCATTGAGCCAGATTAGTTGGCTAATTTCGTGGTTATTGGCGACAAAAGCTTCGGCCTGTTTCAAGACTTTTGCTTGCGTGGCAGGGTCATTGCTGGTTTTGGCTAAATCTTGACTGATAGCTACTAAGTCTTCCGAGTTGGTTAAAAAGCGTAATTGGATACGTTGCTTAACAAATGATAGCTCTCTAAAAAGCGCATTTTCTTGCTGCGAGCGCTCTTGCATTTGCAGCGCACCTAAAATAATTCCCATTGCCAAGGTAAAAATAATAATTGCTAACAGGGGTGTCAAGACGATGCGTGAGGCCCGCACTTTTGCTAGCCAACTGTGTGGGATTAAATTGTTTGGCACGAATCGACGAATTGATGGCATTGGGTGTCTTTTAGGAATTACCCTTATTCTGCCCTAATCTTAAGTTTATTTGCAGTGCAATATAATTCCATATTATGATAAATACTATCATTATGTGGAATATTTCTTGTCAATATAACTTTCTATTCTTAAAATCATAGCCATAAGGTGAAGTTCAAGATCACCACATATCTTTATGGAGAACAAACATGGCAGCAGTACCAGAGCAAATATTAGGGCAACCTGTTGCCAATTCTAAAGATGAAGATCCTGCTGAAACTCAAGAGTGGTTGCAAGCGCTAGATGGTGTAATTCGCACAGAAGGCGCAGAGCGTGCTGCTTTTTTAATTGATCAACAAATTTCACATGCACGCGTAAGCGGAGTAAGTCAGGCTTTTCATGCTGAGACGCCTTATATTAATACTATCCCAGTTGCGCTACAGGTTCGTTTGCCAGGCGATCAAAACATCGAACATCGTATTCGTTCATTCACGCGCTGGAACGCAATGGCGATGGTCTTGCGGGCTAATAAAGATACCAATGTAGGCGGCCATATTTCTTCTTTTCAGTCGGCGGCTACTTTATATGATGTGGGCTTTAATCATTTTTGGCATGCACCATCTGAACAGCATGGCGGAGACCTCATTTTTGTCCAGGGACATTCTGCTCCCGGCGTATATGCGCGGGCTTACATGCTGGGTAGACTTGAGGCTAGCCAGTTAGATCTTTTCCGCCAAGAGGTTGGTGGCAAAGGAATTTCTAGCTACCCCCACCCTTGGTTGATGCCTGATTTCTGGCAATTTCCAACTGTCTCGATGGGCCTTGGCCCAATTATGGCAATTTATCAAGCGCGTTTTATGAAGTATTTAGAAGATCGCGGCTTTGCAATAACCAAAGGTCGTAAGGTCTGGGCTTTTTTGGGTGACGGCGAAACCGATGAACCAGAATCACTTGGCGCGATTGGAATGGCGGGCAGAGAAAAGCTCGATAACCTTATTTTTGTAGTGAACTGTAACTTACAGCGACTAGACGGGCCAGTACGCGGCAACGGCAAAATTATTCAAGAACTTGAAAGTGAATTTCGCGGGGCAGGCTGGAATGTGATTAAAGTAGTGTGGGGCGGGCATTGGGATGCTCTTTTTGCACGCGATAAAAAAGGTATTTTGATGCAACGTTTGGGTGAAATTGTTGACGGTCATTACCAAACTATGAAGTCTAAGCATGGCGCCTATGTTCGTGAAATTGTATTTAACACGCCAGAATTAAGAGCGCTAGTGGCCGATTGGAGCGACGATGATATTTGGAATTTGAATCGCGGTGGTCATGATCCGCATAAAGTTTATGCTGCTTATTATGAGGCGATACATCATGAAAATCAGCCAACAGTAATTTTGGCTCATACCATTAAAGGTTATGGCATGGGTGGTTCTGGTGAGGGCATGAATATTGCCCACCAAGCTAAGAAAATGAATCCTGAAGACGTACGTCGTTTTCGCGATCGCTTTGAAATTCCAGTAAGTGATGATCAATTGGAGGATATTCCTTTGGTTAAATTTGCGGATGGCAGCCCTGAGTTGGAATATATGCGGGCGCGTCGGCATGAACTTGGCGGATATTTACCTCAACGGCGCACTAAGGCAGAAAGTTTGCCAGTGCCTGCGCTTGAAACTTTTACACCACTTTTAGAGGCTACCAGTGAGGGGCGCGAGATTTCTACCACGATGGCATTTGTACGACTGCTAAACATTGTGATTCGCGACAAAATTTTAGGCAAGCGTGTAGTGCCAATTGTGCCCGATGAATCCCGCACTTTTGGTATGGAGGGGATGTTTAGGCAACTTGGAATTTGGAATCAATTGGGTCAGCAATATACGCCTGAAGATCATGATCAGTTAATGTTTTATAAAGAAGATAAAAACGGTCAAATTTTGCAAGAAGGCATTAATGAAGCCGGGGGAATGTGCGATTGGATTGCTGCCGCCACCTCGTATTCAACGCATGGCGTACCGATGCTGCCTTTCTACATTTTTTATTCAATGTTTGGTTTTCAACGAATTGGCGATTTAGCGTGGGCAGCTGGTGACATGCGCAGCCGAGGTTTTTTATTGGGTGGCACAGCAGGACGAACCACCTTGAATGGTGAGGGTTTGCAACACGAGGATGGGCATAGTCATGTGTGGAGCGCGGCGGTGCCTAACTGCATCAGTTATGACCCCACCTTCGCTTTCGAATTAGCCGTAGTTATTCAGGATGGCATGCGGCGCATGCTAACTGAGCAAGAAGATGTTTATTACTACATTACCCTCATGAATGAAAATTATGCTCACCCAGGTATGCCGCATGGCGCCGAGCAAGACATCATTAAGGGCATGTATAAATTACAAAGTGTTGGTGAGGCCAATGCTAAATTACGTGTGCAATTATTAGGTTGTGGGACTATTTTTCGCGAAGTAATAGCCGCTGCCAAGTTGTTAGAAAAAGAATGGGGAATTGCATCTGATTTATGGGGTTGCCCTAGTTTTACTGAATTAGCGCGCAATTGGAATTCAGTCAATCGCCATAATTTATTACATCCTGCAGCAGAGCCAAGCTTGTCACATGTTGAGGTTTGCTTAATGGATACAGTGGGCCCTGTAATTGCAGCAAGTGATTACATTCGCATGTTTGCTGAGCAGATTCGTCCGGCAATTCAAAACCTAGGACGGCGTTATGAAGTTTTAGGTACTGATGGTTTCGGACGTTCTGATACGCGTGAAAATTTACGTCAATTTTTTGAAGTAGATCGCCACTGGATTGTTTTGACAGCTTTAAAAGCGTTAGCAGATACTGGCCAATTAGAACGCCAGAAAATTGCTGAAGCCATTCAGAAATATGGCATTGATACCAATAAGCCTAATCCACTAACAGTTTAATGTTGCTTTAATACACGGTTAAATTTCTTATGAGCCAATTAATTGAAGTTAAGGTTCCCGATATCGGTGACTATCAAGATATCCCCGTAATAGAAGTTTTAGTCAAGCCTGGTGATGTGATTGAAAAAGAACAATCTGTAATTACCCTTGAATCGGATAAAGCAACCATGGATGTGCCTTCGTCGCATGCGGGCGTAGTAAAAGAGGTCAAGGTGAAAGTTGGAGATAATATTTCTGAGGGTGGTTTGGTTTTACTTTTGGAGGCTAGTGGGCTTGACGAAGTTACCTTGGCTACCGCTAGCGCGAAGCCTCCTGCAACCCCAGCAACCCCAGCAACCCCACCAGCCCATGCAACCCAAACCCCAGCAGCCCAAATCCCTACAAGCCCAGCAGCCCAAATCCCTGCAAGCCAAACCCCAATGACAGTGGTGGGTGGCGAAGATTCGCCGTCCACGGCAAGCCATGCAAGCCCTTCAGTTCGTAAGTTTGCGCGAGAATTAGGCGTGCAAGTTTCCTTGGTAAAGGGTTCTGGTCCTAAGGGGCGGATTACCCAAGATGATGTGCAGGCTTTTATTAAAGCCGTCATGAGTTCAACTACCGGGGCTACTAGTGGCGGCGGAGTTGGCGGAGGTTTAGCTAACTTCAATCTTTTACCTTGGCCTAAAGTCGATTTCACAAAATTTGGTGAAGTAGAGCGTCAACCACTTTCACGTATTAAAAAAATCTCTGCAGCTAATTTAGCCCGAAACTGGGTAATGATTCCAGCAGTTACTTATCATGAAGATGCTGATATTACTGATTTAGAGGCATTTCGGGTTTCAACGAATAAAGAAAATGAGAAGCATGGCAAGAAAATTACAATGCTTGCCTTTTTAATTAAAGCTGCTGTAGCCGCATTAAAAAAATATCCTGAATTTAATAGCTCGCTTGATGGTGATGATCTAGTTTTGAAAAAGTTTTTTCATATCGCCTTTGCAGCTGATACGCCAAACGGTCTAGTAGTTCCAGTAATTAAAAATGCTAACCAAAAAGGTATTTTTGAGATTGCTCAAGAAACATCTGACTTGGCAGCACTTGCTAGAGAGGGAAAATTAAAGCCCGATCAAATGCAAGGTGCAAGCTTTACCATTTCTTCGGTAGGCGGGATTGGTGGCACTGCTTTTTCACCTATTGTGAATGCTCCCGAAGTGGCAATCTTGGGGGTAAGTAAGGCGGCCATGAAACCCGTTTGGGATGGTAAGCAATTTATTCCACGCTTAATTTGTCCTTTGTCATTAAGCGCTGATCACCGAGTAATTGATGGCGCCTTGGCCACGCGCTTTAATGTCTATGTAGCCCAATTGCTCGCTGATTTTCGGCGCGCAGTACTATGAGGATTAGTGATGAGTAAGCAAGCGTTATTAGTGCCTGATATTGGCGACTATGATGATGTGCCAGTAATAGAAGTATTGGTTAAGGTTGGCGATATCGTTGAAAAAGAACAGCCCTTATTTGTTTTAGAGTCGGATAAAGCAACGATGGAAGTGCCCGCCGAGCTAGCCGGAAAAATAATTAGCTTGGCAATCAAACTCGGCGATAAAGTTGGCAAAGGCACAGTCATAGGTGAGATAGAAGTAAGTGGTGCAGCCACTGCAACTGCGTCAGCGGCAACAATAGCGGTGCCTGCAGCTGCTCAATCGTTGGCAGCATCGTCAGTGGTATCTGCATCTTTTGCCGTAGCTACACCGCCTAGCCAATACAACGGTACTGTTCACCATGAGTGCGAGGTGCTTGTTTTGGGAGCTGGTCCTGGCGGCTATAGCGCTGCTTTTCGTAGTGCTGATTTAGGCATGAAGACGATTTTGGTAGAGCGTTACGCTACTTTAGGTGGCG
This sequence comes from uncultured beta proteobacterium, assembly GCA_903944725.1. GTDB lineage: Bacteria > Pseudomonadota > Gammaproteobacteria > Burkholderiales > Burkholderiaceae > Polynucleobacter > Polynucleobacter hahnii. The sequence goes on along the minus strand of CAJASX010000065.1, from coordinate 54,792 downwards.
TTTGTTTGAATGTGGGCTGCATTCCTTCAAAAGCCTTGTTGCATACGGCAGCAGTGATGGATGAAGTGAAAGCCATTGCTCATCACGGTGTGAGTTATGGGGCACCAGAAATTGACCTGACTGAATTACGCACTTATAAAGAATCTGTGATCGGTAAGCTAACGGGCGGTTTAGCTGGTATGGCCAAAGCGCGTAAGGTGACCGTTGTACGTGGAGTGGGGCACTTTCTTGATGCTAATCATGTAACAGTTAATTTAACTAGTGGTAATGGGCAAGATTTAACGGCTGAACATGAAGTGATTCGTTTTCAAAAAGCCATTATTGCCGTTGGTAGCCAGCCAGTTCACCTACCATTTTTACCCGTTGATCCGCGCATTGTCGATAGCACTGGTGCTTTGCAGCTCACCAGTATTCCTCAGCGCATGTTGGTGATTGGCGGCGGGATTATTGGCTTAGAAATGGCAACCGTCTATAGCGCATTAGGGTCGAAAATTGATATTGTGGAAATGTTAGATGGCTTAATGGCTGGGGCAGACCGAGATTTAGAAAAAGTTTGGGAGAAACAGAATGTAGGACGTTTTGAGAATATTTTTCTCAAGACCCGCGCTGCTAAGGCCGAGGCAAAGTCAGCCGGAATTGAAGTCACGTTTGAGGGTGAGCATGCTCCCGCCACGCCGCAAAGTTACGACTTAGTATTGGTGGCAGTAGGGCGTATGCCTAACGGCAAGAAAATTGAAGCTGGTTTAGCTGGTGTTCAAGTTGACGAGCGCGGTTTTATTACGGTTGATGCACAAATGCGCACTAATGTGCCCAATATTTTTGCGATTGGCGACTTGGTCGGACAACCCATGCTGGCACATAAAGCGGTGCACGAGGGTCATGTGGCCGCTGAAGTAGCGGCTGGTCAAAAGTCATACTTTGATGCTAAGCAAATTCCTTCGGTAGCTTATACCGATCCTGAAGTTGCTTGGGCCGGCTTAACTGAAGAGCAATGCAAAGCACAAAATATTGCCTATGAAAAAGGTTTATTTCCATGGGCTGCTAGTGGCAGGGCAATTGCGAATGGGCGCGATGAAGGCTTTACCAAGTTATTATTTGATGCCACAAGCCACCGCATTATTGGCGGCGGCATTGTTGGTACGCATGCGGGCGATTTAATTGGTGAAGTGTGTCTTGCTATTGAGTTGGGCGCAGATGCAATTGATATCGGTAAAACGATTCATCCTCACCCTACTTTAGGCGAAACAGTTGGCTTGGCTGCGGAAGTGCTACACGGATCTTGCACTGATTTACCTGCTCAGCGGAAGAAATAAAAAAAGCCCAGACAAAACTGGGCTTTTATGTTGTTGCTTGCCTAAGCAAATAAAAGATCAATACTTACTTACTTTGCCGCCTTTAGCTGACTTCACTGCTTTGTCGGCAGCTTGCATAACACTATCTGCAGCGGTGTTTAAATTATTTTGGGCAACATCGATGGCATGCTTAACTGCTTTTTGGCTAGTTTCAAAAACAGTGTTTGCTGAGGCAATAGCTTGTTTCATCGCATTCACAGCGGCTTCTGAACCTGCGGGAGCGCTTTTGGCCCAATCATCTACCATCGATTGAATTTTTTTCTGGCTGGCTTGAATTTCTGCTTCAGCAGACTGGCTAAACGAGCTGTGTGTCTCATGCGCTAAATCATATAAGTGACGACTATAAGCCATAATTTTTTCAGCCATTGGTTTTACAGTTTCGGCTTGATGTGCCAGTAATTGCTGAATATCTTTAATTTCGAGCGCTTTTTTGGCATTGCCTAAGCTGTCGGTGAGGCTAGATTTAGCAATTTGCATATTGAGCTCAACTAGTTTCTCAATGCTTTTTAAGGCTTGCCCAGTAAGCCCACTCAAGGTTTCTAGGTTTGCTTTTTGAGCTGCTGCAAGTTGTTCGGGTGTAAGGTTCATGTGCTCTCCATAGGTGGTGTTTATTTTAATTAAAAGAGCTGATGGCTTACGTCTATTGTGCTATTAGCCCTAGTTTTTATACATCTATTTTTGTGATTATATAATAAAAATGATGCAATGCAACAAATAATGCCTTACTTTTTGCGGTAGATCAAAAAAAACATAAAAAGTGAGGAAATCAATGGGTTTATTAGCCTTATTCAGCAGAAAAAGGCTGAATTATATTTAAGCCTAAAATAGCGCCAATGACTTTTATTTTGTTTCTTACCCCTGATTCAAAGCGATTTTTTGCCTTGCTTTTCTTGTCCTTAGTAGCGATTTACTAGGCAGATGCGCTTTTCGTTTGAAGCGATCATGGGCTCCATTTTTGTGGTGATTTGGAGTACTGGTTTCATTATTGCCCGGCTGAGTATGCCCTATGTTGAGCCCGCAACCTTTTTGCTGTGGCGGTTTGCGGGGGTTTTATTGGCAATGGGGATGCTCAGTTTTATTTGGCGACCCGTTTGGCCTAAGTGGTCTTTGGCTGGACATATTGGGGTAGCTGGAGCCTTATTGCAATTTGGCTATCTTTTGGGTGTTTGGTGCGCAGTTCGGTTTGGCATGAGCGCTGGATTAGCAGCGCTTATAGTAGGCTTGCAGCCTATATTGACGGCTTGGTGGTCGTCATGGATTGCCGAACATGTTTCACGACGGCAATGGCTTGGCTTAGCATTAGGATTTTTGGGGGTTGCATTTGTAGTCTTTGAAAAAACCAATTTTGTACACCTGCCTTTAGCCAGTTACCTCTTAATTTTTGGTGCTCTATTGTCGATTACGCTTGGCACCTTGTATCAGAAAAAGTTTTGCTCCAGCTTTGATTTAAGGGCTGGATCATTAATTCAATTTGCGGTAGCAGCAGCGCTTACTGCAATTACTGTCGCCTTATTTGAAACTGGCAAAATGGTGTGGAATTGGCAGGTCATCACTGCCTTGATTTGGGCAATTGTGCCCCTCTCAATTGGCTCGGTGAGTTTGTTATTTTTATTAATTCGCAAGGGCACTGCAACTCGCGTAACAAGTTTGCTATATTTAACCCCGCCAACAACTGCAGTAATGGCTTGGATTGGTTTTCATGAGCCACTCACAATACTAATGATTTTTGGCATTCTCTTAACCATGGCAGGGGTTCTTTTGGTCAATCAGAAAACCAAAGAAATAGTGTTGTAGCAGTATTTTTGCATTGTGAATTTACAGAAATTGATCATGCCACCAAAAAAGTATTTATCATTCTCTGCTTCAGATACTTAGAAAGTAGTTTTAATGGGCTTTGACTTTATCTTCAAATCGATTCACACAGCTGGTATTTTCTGGCTGAGGACATATACCCATGCCCATCTCTATTTAATAATCTTAATAGTTTTTGGGGGAATTATTGGCAGCAATAGCACTTTTGCACAAACTAATAATGCAGTAAAAAATAAAAAACCGATTACTCAGGCTGCCGTACCAGCCGCTAATAATAAGGTAACATCAAAAACTACTGCCAAGGTGGTAGTTGCCAAGAAACCAAAGCGAGTGCGGATAACAGTGACCCGTCAACCAAGCAGTACTGTGGCCGAAGTTGCTCGCCCTTCGTTTGCCACCGCATTAGGTTTACGTGGACAGCATGATGAATTAAGTTTGAAATCAAGTGTGGCTTTAGTTGTCAATCAAGATACGAAAGAAGTCATTTTCGAAAAAAATCCGAATGTGAGTTTGCCCATTGCCTCGATTACAAAATTAATGACGGCAATGGTGGTGCTCGACTCTAAATTGCCCTTAGATGAAATATTAGTGATTAATGCCGATGACGTGCGTAGCTACAAGAATTCACGCATTGGTTTAGGCGCCGCCTTTAGCCGTGAAGATTTTTTACGTTTAGCCCTTATGTCATCAGAAAATCGAGCAGCTTATACTCTTGGCCGCAATTATCCGGGGGGGATGACTGCCTTTGTAGCAGCAATGAATCGCAAGGCCAAAGAGCTGGGCATGACCCATTCTTATTACGCCGACCCCACTGGTTTAATGAGTGAAAACGTTGCTAGCGCCGAAGATTTGACGCGCATGCTAAGCGCCGCCTATCAATATAAATTAATTCGTGAGTTTTCTACTTGGCCTGAGCAAACAATACTCATTAATAATCGCCCGCAAAAATTTTTAAATACCAATCGTTTAGTGCGTACTGGCAATATGGAAATTGGTTTGCAAAAAACGGGTTTCATTAATGCAGCGGGCAAATGCCTGGTGATGCAAGCGCGAGTTAATGGCGCGCCTCTACTGTTAGTTTTTTTAGATTCAGTAGGCACCCAGTCACGCTTTGCTGATGCTGAGCGGGTACGAGACTGGTTTGAGCGAATGCCAGTAGGTACAGTACCTACTGGACGGCAGTTGATGTAACTCTTAGAAAAAATTCTTAAACACGGCTTAATTAAATTGTCTTAATTAACACAGCGCACGGATATGATTTATGGTTTGGGCTTTGGTTTAAAGCCTAATCCCTTTGAAATTTGAATGGCAGTTTCTTGGAGGGCTTTGAGCCAGTCTGCTTGCATTCGGTCGGTGGGGGCGCTTAAAGATAAGCCCGCAACTAATTTGCCACTATCATCAAAGATTCCAGCGGCCAAGCAACTTACTCCAAGCTCAAGTTCTTCATGGTCATGGGCGTGACCTAAATTTTTAGCTTTACTGAGCTCGCTTTCTAGACTATTTACTTCCGTAATGCTATTGCGCGTATGCCCAGCTAACCCAGTACGAGTGGCATAAGCGCGCACTTGAGTAGGTTCGTCGCTGGCTAAAAAGAGTTTGCCTACTGAGGTTAAATGCAAAGGCGCACGCCCACCAATTGCTCTTACTACTTGCATACCTGAACGCTCGCTATAGGCACGATCAACATAGATGATTTCATCGCCTTGACGCAAGGAAAGATTGACAGTTTCGCCAGTGAGCTTGTGGAGGCTGCGCATGGGTATTTGTGCAGCTTCGCGGACGGATAAGCGCGCCTTAACTAGATTGCCCAACTCTAAAAGTTTCAAGCCCAAGCGGTAGGTGCCACCATCGCCGCGTTCGACCAAGCGGCAAGCGATCAAATCGTTGAGGATGCGATGTGCCGTTGAGGAATGCAAACCAGTTTGCTCTGCTAGCACTTTGAGTGGGCTGGATTCCTCTTGTTCGGCTAGGGCATCTAGTAAATTCATCATGCGCTCTACTACTTGGATGGCTGTTTTACCCACCTCTCCAGTGGCCTTGGCTTTCTTAGCTAGTTTGTTGGCGCTCATGCCTTGATTGTAGCGATTCTTATGGCAATTGCATATTGTGAAATCAAATTTTAAAAATATCGTTTTAGGGCGGCAGAGCTAAGGCTTCTGCACATTCCTTAATTAAAGTTGGGCCGCGGTAAATAAGGCCCGTATAAAGTTGAATAAGTTGTGCACCAGCCACTATTTTTTCTTTAGCATCAGCACCCGACATAATTCCGCCCACTCCAATGATCGGGATGCGATGCTGCAATTCGGCTTGTAGAGCGACTATCAGTTGATTGGAGCGCAAGCGCAAAGGGGATCCTGAAAGGCCGCCCATTTCTTCCCCATGCTCTAAGCCTTGAACTGCATCACGCAAAGTAGTCGTATTGCTAGCGATGACTGCATCGATGTCATATTCCAATAACAAGTTAGCAATTAGGACTACTTCTGCTGGCAAGAGATCAGGCGCAATTTTTAAAAAAAGCGGCCGTTTAAAGCCAAATTGATCTGCCAAACTTTTACGAGCTTCGCTTAAGCGCATTAGTAGTTCACGTAATGGGGTTTCATCTTGAAGCGTACGCAAATGTTGGGTATTTGGCGAAGAAATATTGATGGTGATGTAGGAGGCAACCTCATAGACTGCCGCCATGGCACTCAGGTAGTCGTCTGCAGCCTGTTCAATTGGGGTACTGGCATTTTTACCAATATTAAGACCTATTATTCCGCCATTTTGCCAAAAATGGGATTGTCGAATACGCCCCACACAGGGAAGTACCCCATCATTATTAAAGCCCATGCGATTAATTAAAGCTTGAGCTGGTGTAATGCGGAACATCCGCGGTTTAGGATTTCCCGGTTGTGCCCGAGGCGTAACGGTGCCAATTTCTAAAAAACCAAAGCCGAGTCGCGCTAAGGCATCAATATGACGACCATCTTTATCAAGCCCAGCGGCAAGACCGACGGGATTGGGGAAGGTTAGACCGCACAGCTTTTGTGGGTTTTGGGGAATGGGAGGAATGATAAAACGTAAAAATCCCAAACGTTCGGCACGATCTAAGTTGTTTAAGGTGACGTGATGAGCTTGCTCAGCATCGAGAGAAAATAGGCAAGGGCGTAACAGCGAATAGGCGTCAATCATGGCAGTACATTATTGACCAGCAGGAGAGGAAACGACCTCAGATGGCGCTAATGCAGTTGGCAGCACTAAGGTTTGCCATTGGTCATTAATTAAGCCCTCAAGCGGTTGGAATTTGGCTTTATAAGCCATTTTGACACTGGCTTGAATGTAATATCCTAAATAAAGATAAGCTAAGCCTAATTGCTGGGTTTGGTTAATTTGCCACAAAATACTATATGTACCAAAGCTAGCTGACGGCTGGTTGGCATCAAAAAAGGTGTATACCGAAGAAATGCCTTGCTCGAGAATATCAATCATGCTCACCATCCGCAAGCGACCTGGATGCTGTCCATTGGGGCCATCTCTAAATTCAATTAGTCGTGAGTTAACTCGGCTTTGAAGTAAAAACTGCCGGTACTGATCTTCATCGTTCCGATCGATTTCGCCAACTGCATGGCGTTGATTTTGATAGCGCTGATAAAGCTGATAATGTTCTTCTTGATAGGCTAAATTCAAGACTTGGATCTGCAAATTTGCATGTTTGTTCCAAGCGCGGCGTTGACTACGGTTTGGAATAAATTGGTTGACTGGAATGCGAGTCGCAATACAGGCTTGGCATTGATCGCAATAAGGTCGATAGGTAAACAGACCACTACGACGAAACCCTGCATTAACAAGTTCACCATATAAATCAGCATGAATTGCATGGGATGGGGTAGCAACCTGCGAGCGAGCAATTTGTGCTGGCAAATAACTACAGGGATAAGGTGCGGTAGCATAAAACTGGAGGGCTGTTAAGGGCAGTTCGTTAACTTGAGTCATAGCCAGCGCTGCAAAATTGCTTTATCAAATGACCATGGCCCAGCTGTTTGGTTTTGTTGGATGGCCTTACGGATATGCTGCAGAAATACGGCGCGCGCAATGGGACGAGCGCCCAATGAATGTAAATGCGGCGTTTCCTGTTGGCAATCGATTATTTCCACCCCCCGATCGTAGCACCATGCACAAAGGGCTGCCAAGGCAATCTTTGAAGCATTGTCGGTATGGCTAAACATCGACTCGCCATAGACCATACCACCAAAATTAACGCAATACAGACCGCCAGCTAATTGACCATTTTTAGTGACCGCAATACTATGCGCATGCCCAGCTTCATACAGCGCGGTATATGCTTCAATAATTTCATGGGTTATCCAGGTGCCATCTTGATTTTTGCGTTGTACCGTAGCACAAGCCCGTAAAACTGTATCAAAATGTTGATCAACCTCAATTTGGGTATTGGGTTGCTGGTAAAAAAGACGTAAGGTTTTATGGAGCGATTTACTAACAATGAATTGTTGCGGGCTAAGCACCATACGGGGGTCGGGCGACCACCACAAAACGGGCTGCCGATCGGAATACCAGGGGAATAAACCAAGCTGATAGGCTTGACTTAATTGCCCAGGGTAAATATGTTCGCTGACCGCAAATAAACCTGGTACATCTGGGTCGGGATCGACGGTACTGCTTGGATCAGGGAAGGCATCGGTAATGCCAAGCCAAGGAATGGGGCTCATGGATATGCCATCGCCTAGATTTTTTCGTGCGGCAGGATATCTCGACTATGCGTATTACATGCGAAGTGCGCATCAAGTTTGCCTGCGGCACGATCAGCAAAAAACCATACAAGGGTTTGTTTGACAGTGGGAAAAGCAAGTTCAGACCAAGGTATATCAGCTTCTGCAAAGAGGGCTACCTCTAAGCTTTCAGTGCCTGCTAAAAAATTGGCGTTACGCATTTGGGCTAAATAAAATAAATGAACTTGCTCAACATGGGCCACATTAAGCAAGGAGTAGAGCGGCCCAATATCAACTTCAGCACCTGCTTCTTCGAGGGTTTCACGGGCAGCTCCTGCGCTAGTGCTTTCACCAAGCTCTAAAAAGCCGGCAGGTAAGGTCCAAAAGCCTAAGCGCGGTTCAATCGCTCGGCGGCAGAGTAATACTTGCCTCTGCCAAACTGGAATGCTACCAACCACATTGCGGGGGTTGAGATAGTGAATGTGCTCACAAACGGTGCACACATGACGGGCACGCGTGTCATCGGCAGGAATTTGCAATTGCACAGTTGAGCCACAGCGGTTGCAAAATTTCATGGGGAGTAAAGCTTTAGGAGTAGGTGGATGATAGTCATTTTAGAGGGGGAAATATTGTTAAAAATGTGCAGATAGTAAGCCGCGTATGGCATTACAAATAATAATCTCTTCGGCGCCCAAAACATCGGCAACACTCAGGTTGGCTTCATGGGTTTTTCGTCGACCATCAGTGAGCAATTGTTGACGCATTAATCCTGGTAAGACACCCGCGCTGAGTGGTGGTGTTAGCCATTGTTGGCTATCTTGGGGGCGAATAAACAGCGAGCTTCGTCCACCCTCGGTAACCATGCCTTGTTCATTGGTAAAGAGAGCGTCAAAACCGCCTTGAGCTACGGCCGCTTGCCATGCGGTATCGTAGACTAGGCGTTGAGTAGTTTTATGCTGTAAAAGTAAATTTCCCGAATGCATGATGGTTTCGGCAGGATCACGGAGTAATTTATCTGCCCAAAATATTTTTACTATCGGTGGTAGTGTTTCTAATTCGCCAAATCGAAACGACATCAGCCCAGTTGGTGATAAATCTAGCCGCAGGCGAAAGTTACCTTGGGTTGGAATTTGCTTAAGCGCTTCTGCTAAAGAGGTATCCCAGCTAGACTGCACAAAGGGAATACCTAGGCTCTGCGCCGATTTTGCTAAGCGTGCGTAGTGCGCAGTAATTTGGATTGCTTGGCCTGCAGTAACCAGAATGGTTTCAAATAAACCCACACCACTGGGTAAATGCCTTAAAAAATTTGATTTCACGTGACACTCTTGCCATTCTGCTGATGGGCTTGAATCGTTGGTGATGCCCGCACCAACACCCATGACAAAATGGGCTGCTTGGGTTTGGGCATTACGCTTTAATAAGATGGTACGAATGGGCACGCTTAAGGCAAAGTCTTGATTGGGATCAAACCAGCCAAGGGCACCGCAGTAATAGTTACGGGGCTGGGGCTCAAGGGCGCGAATGATTTCCATGCTGCGCTTTTTTGGCGCACCAGTGACCGAGCCACAAGGAAAAATCGCTGCCAAGATTTGCTGCAATTGGATGGCGGGCTGTAATTGGGCGGTGACCGTTGAGGTCATTTGCAATACATCACCATGGCGAGCGACTTCAAATAAAGCGGGCACAGTAACGCTACCAGTGACAGCAATGCGCCCAAGATCATTGCGCAGTAAATCAACAATCATGACATTTTCGGCCCGATTTTTTGGGTCGGCGCTTAAGGCTGCTTTTGAACTCTCAAAGGCATTGGCTGTGCCTTTCATCGGCATAGCAGCAATTTGTTGGCCAGTGCGTTGGACAAAGAGTTCGGGTGAGTGCGACAAAATAAAGCGGGAGTGTGTCGCGACAAAAGCACCATAACGTCCGGGTTGCCGAGCGCGCAAACGGGCATAGAGCGCTAGTGGTGCGCCATAGGTTTCACCTTGAACTTGGTAGGTATGGTTAATTTGATAGGTGTCACCGCTTTGTATCCACGCTTGAATGCGCGCAATATCGGCTTCGAAGCTGGCGGCCGACAGCGACTCGCTTAAATTAGCTACCCCAGCACTGGCTTCGTCTGGCGGTAATTGGGCTAACTCTGCTAATAGCCATTGATCTAACTCTGCTTTGCTAAGCTTGTTGACAGCCGTAAAGGCCCAAGCTTCAATTAAAGGATGATCGGTAGAGGTGTCAGCAGGCTGTGTCGGCTGAGCGTGACGTCGTGGCTCAATGTCTTGTAAATGGGCGCCTAATTCGTAAGCGAAGGCCGCCACTACATACAGGCCTTGTTGGGTGGCAGTTTGAATTGCTGTGAGACAAGGTTCAATTTCTGTAACTTCTTTAGCAACCCAGTATTGACTAGGGTTGCGATAGAGGCGACTGGTTGGTAGCGCAGCGGTGCTCTCAACATCGTCAAGCAAGATCATCGTGGGTAATTGCAGCAGTCGGTTGGCAGAAGTAGATTGGCTTAATTCAAAATAGTGGCCGACTGGATGACAACGGGTACGGTTGGTACATCGGCAAAGCGTCCTGCGCCTGGCATATTAACCGTAGTGGTTTGTACTTTTTTAATGGCATCAATAGTTTGCATACCAGAGATAACTTTGCCAAAGACGGTATAGCCGTTACCTGCTGCATTGGGATAATTGAGGGCTTCATTATCTTTAACATTAATAAAAAATTGTGCGGTGGCGGAATCAGGGTCGGAGGTGCGTGCCATCGCCAGGGTATAGGCTTGATGCTTCAGGCCATTTTGGGCTTCTGAGGGAATCGGTGCTTGCGTGGGTTTTTGTACCATCTCGGCAGTAAAGCCACCACCTTGAATCATGAAGCCGTCAATGACACGATGAAAAATAGTGCCATTATAAAATCCGCTTTTGACATAATTCAAAAAATTAGCAGTTGATTTAGGGGCTTTAGTTGAATCTAATTCGACAATAAAGTTACCCAGAGTAGTTTTCATTTCAACTTTCGGGCCTGCATAGGCAAATTGAGCAAAGCCAGACATGCTTACTATAGTTGCTAATAAAACCAGAATTTTGCGCATTGATATTTCCTTTAAATGAATATTAATGAAACATGCTGAAACCAAACCATAGCTCATTGTATTGGCTATTAGGTAAGATGGAAGAGTGGCTGAGTGATGTGCCTAGCGGTCAGCACGCGCTTGCGCTAATTCAGCCCAAGCGGTGGTGTAGTTAGGGGTGCGTTGGGCCGCTTGCATGCGCCAGTGCTGTTGTAGGCCAGCACCAGCTAGGCTTAAGGTATTGGCACCATATTTTTGATTGAGGTGATCCATGACGTGCATAACTTTGCTAGCATGCTGATGCTGATCTGCCACAAACAAGTTACCCTGTTGTTGCGTGGCGGGATGTATTCCAAGTAGCATGACCCCAGCCTTTTTATAGTTGTATCCTAGACGATAGATTTTTTCGATACCCCTAAGCGCAACTTGAGATAAACGGCGGGTATCGTTACTAGCCACAACTAGCGGAAGGGTGATGCTATTAGCATACTGCTTTTGTTGATCTGCAAAGGAATTTGTTTGAATAAAAACTACTAAATGCGAGCAGATTGAGTCTTGTTGCCGTAATTTTTCTGCGGCACGCGCAGTGTAGCTTGATACAGCTGCACTTAGATCGGTCAATGTCGTAATAGCTTGACCAAAACTTTTACTCGAAATAATTTGCTGTTTGCGTTTTTCTCCGCTGATTTGTGTATCCTCTAAAGCGAGACAAGCTAGGCCATTTAACTCGGCTACTGTGCGCTCAAGTACGACACCAAAACGTTGACGGATTAAGCTTACTTGGGCGTATTTCAAATCACGGCAGGTAGTAATAGCCATGGCACGCAATTGCATGCGTAAGCGCTTGCCCACGCCCCAGATCTCACCGACATCAATTTGGGCCATTAAGCAATCTTCCATTAAGGGTTCACAGGCTTGCCAATCGAAGACACCACCATATTGAACACGTTTTTTGGCTAGATGATTTGCTAATTTAGCCAAGGTTTTAGTTTTGCCGATGCCTACACTGGTAGGTAAACCTAAGTAACGACGCGTGCAGCGACGAATGGTCTGACCGTAACTAACAGCATCACGATGCATGCCAGTGAGATCGAGAAAGCATTCATCAATGGAGTAAATTTCTTGGCGCGGTGCAAAGCTACCCAGCAAAGCCATCATGCGTGCGCTCATATCGCCATAGAGCGTGTAGTTTGAGCTAAACCAAATCAGACCGTGGCTTTGAATGAGGTGTTTAGCTTGAAAAAAAGGTATACCCATGCCAATGCCTAGATCTTTTGCTTCTTGGCTACGTGCGACGATACAGCCATCGTTATTAGAGAGCACGACAACCGGCTTTTTTTCTAACTGTGGATTAAAGACCCGTTCGCAAGAAACATAAAAATTATTGGCATCAATAAGGGCAAAAGTGGGGCGTAGGGCGCTTAGTGGTTGGAGCATGACAATCAGAATGAAGCTAGTTGATAGAAGGCGTTTAACTGCATGCCATTTGCAAGGTTATGGTTTATGAATCACATGCGATACCACTCCCCAAATTTGCAATTCTTGGTCGGCGGCGATTACCAGATCGGGATAGCTGGGGTTATCAGCCTTGAGAATAATTTTGCCGCGCTGTCGATGTAGGCGCTTAACGGTAAGTTCACCGTCAATTACAGCGATGACTACGCGCCCATGAGTGGGCTCGACTGAGCGATCAATCACCAATAAGTCGTTATCGTGAATGCCAGCGCCAATCATTGAGTTGCCCTTAACGCGTAGAAAAAAAGTCGCTTCGGGATGCAGCACCAGATGCTCATTTAGATCAAGGCGTTTATCGTAATGATCAGCGGCAGGCGAGGGAAAGCCGGCAGGGGCTGGGCAGGCGTAGAGCGGAAAACTAGCGACTTGCAGCGGGTCTTTGGGGCGAATAAATGAATTTTGCATATACTGTATTTTTATACAGTATAGGGGAGTTTTTTAGCAATTGCTTATTTCTTAGCGCCTACGTCCAATTGGCGTAAAAAAGCCATTTTTTCGGCAATTTGGGTTTCTAGGCCACGCTCAACTGGCTCATACCAATGGGGCTCGGGCATGTCGGCGGGTAGATAGGTTTCACCCGCCGCATAAGCATGGGGCTCATCGTGAGCATAGCGATAGGTGTGACCATGACCAAGCTCTTTCATTAGCTTGGTCGGCGCATTGCGTAAATGCATTGGTACTTCACGACTTTGGTCGCCTGCTACAAAGGCGCGTGCAGCGTTATAGGCTTTGTAACTGGCATTACTTTTAGCCGCTACTGCTAAATACACTACCGCTTGACCAAGGGCTAGCTCACCTTCGGGTGAGCCCAGGCGCTCATAGGTTTGGGCTGCATCGTTGGCCAATTGAATCGCGCGGGGATCTGCCAAGCCAATATCTTCCCAGGCCATACGCACAATGCGGCGCGCTAAGTAACGCGGGTCAGCACCACCATCGAGCATGCGGCATAACCAGTAAAGTGCGGCATCGGGATGCGAGCCACGGACCGATTTATGCAAGGCAGAAATTTGATCATAAAACTGATCACCACCCTTATCAAAGCGCCTGATATTGCTCGCCAAGGTATTTTGTACGTAAGCTTGATCAATTTGTTTGAGTTCGCACCCTGGGGCAGAAAGGGCATTACGAATTTGTTCGACTAAATTGAGTAAGCGGCGTGCATCACCATCGGCATGGGCAACTAAGGCATCAATTGCCCTAGGATCAAAGGTGATATCGGGGATTGCAGCAGCGCGGGCACGGGTGAAGAGTAGCTTTAGCTCATCGGCACTAAGGGGTTTGAGCACATAGACTTGCGCACGTGATAACAGCGCTGAGATGACTTCGAAGGAAGGATTCTCGGTAGTGGCACCAATAAAAGTAAAGAGACCTGATTCAACATGGGGCAAGAGTGCATCTTGTTGACTTTTATTGAAGCGGTGAATTTCATCGACAAATAAAATTGTTTGACGTCCAAATTGCGCCATGGTTTGCTGGGCATGTTCAATTGCTTCGCGAATTTCTTTTACACCAGCCAAGACTGCAGAGATGGCAATGAAGTCGCGCTGAAAGGCTTGTGCAGAAAGTCGCGCTAAAGTGGTTTTACCTACACCAGGCGGCCCCCATAAAATCATCGAGTGGGGTTGGCCTGAAGCAAAGGCAAGATTCAGGGGTTTGCCAGCTGCTAATAAATGGGTCTGACCAATGACGGCATCAATGGTTTTAGGGCGTAAAGCCTCGGCTAATGGTGGCGGCGGCTGCGTATTAAAGAGCTCGCCCATATTACTTAAGCAAAGAGTATTGCGTTAGCACCCCATGCCAAGCACGCCATGGCAACGAAGGTGAGATGGGTACGCATTTTGAGAAATGCTTGGCAGGCTGTGGCATTGTTAAAGTAGTGGGGATAAGTGGTTTTATCAATCACTAATTGAATCAGCAGTAATGCGGCCAAAATGAGTAGCGCAACCGGAATATATAAATGCAAGGCAAGCCAAGCTGTTAACGCAGGAATAATTCCCCAGATCCAGACATTACGCTCGCTCCACCGCTCGGCAGTAGGCACTGTCGAGTTAGTCACGGGTATTACTGAGCCCATTAGGCGTAAGTTAGCACCCCAATGAATGGCGCCTAAAAAGGCCACAATCACTGCGCCATATCCGGCTAATGATTCAGCAGCCAGAAAATTATTCGGCGTTGACCCCAGCTGAATAACAAGTGCTAAGCCAATAAAGGGCAAGAGACCCGCGTAACCCAGAATGCGTACTACTTTAAGGGTCATATTTTACGCATCATATTGGTATACGCCACGGCCAGTTTTACGTCCCAAGTAGCCGGCTGCTACTAATTCTTGGAGAAGTGGGCAGGGCCGATATTTTGAATCACTAAAGTTTTCAAAATAGACCTGCATGACTGCCAGACAGGTATCAAGGCCAATTAAATCAGCGAGGGCCAAGGGGCCAAGGGGTTGATTACAGCCCAATTTCATGCCCGCATCAATATCTTCAGCACTGGCTAGGCCTTCAGCTAAAACAAAAAATGCTTCATTAATCATTGGTAATAAAATACGGTTCACGACAAAGCCGGGTGAATTTTTTACGGTGATGGGTTCTTTGCCAATATATTTGGCCATTTCAATCACCGCATTATGAGTAGCATCGCTAGTTTGTAGGCCGCGAATCACTTCAACCAAAGCCATCAAGGGTGGTGGATTAAAAAAATGCATACCAATAAAACGCGCTGGATTGGAATTTAAGGCTGCGAGTTTAGTAATCGATAACGAAGAGGTATTCGTGGCAATAATTGTTTCTGCACTAACAATCTCATCAATTTGCCGCAGGATTTTTTCTTTAGTCGCCTGATTTTCGGTGGCAGCTTCAATGATTATTGATAGCCCAGCGAGATCATTATAGTTAGTGCTACCTTTAATTTTTTGCAGGACAATTTCTTTCGCCTCAGCAGTAAGCACCGCTTTTTTAATGAGGCGATCTAAGCTAGTATTGATTTGATCTAGACCACGCTGAACTGCGGTATTGTTCATGTCGATCATCATGACTTGAAGACCTGCAACTGCGCAAACTTGTGCAATACCATTACCCATTGTGCCTGCGCCGATAACTCCGACTGATTGAATTTTCACGTCATACTCTCTGTTAGATTGGGACTAAATTAAATGATTTGCACTATCTTGTTTTAGCGCTTTTTATATTGGGTAGTGCCAAATAGCTGCTCTTTTGCGGTATCGTCAACTAGAGGCTTGCGAAATTCGGTTAGCACTTGCATGCCACGTTGAACTGCAGGGCGAGCGCCAATTTTTTCAAACCATTTTTTAAAATGCGGGAAGTCATCTAATTCAATACCTTGGTTTTTCCAATTACGGGTCCATGGATAAATTGCAATATCGGCAATGGTGTATTCCTTACCTGAAATAAATGGGTGCTTGGTAAGTTGTCGATCCATTACCCCATAAATACGTTTCGCTTCATTGGTATAGCGATTCACTGCATAATCAATTTTCTCAGGAGCGTAGAGACGAAAGTGGTGGTTTTGTCCTAACATGGGCCCAACGCCACCCATTTGAAACATCAACCATTCCATCACCTTGTATTTATCGCGGGTTGATTTAGGTAGAAAGCGGCCAGTTTTGCCTGCGAGGTAGAGCAAAATTGCACCCGATTCAAAAAGGTGAATGGGTTTGCCATCAGGGCCATTGGGGTCAACTAGCGCGGGAATTTTATTATTGGGGCTAATGGTTAGAAAATCAGGATTAAATTGATCACCTTTGCCAATATTTACCGCGTAGGCTTCCCAATCGCGTCCTAAGCGATAGCCGCACTCTTCCATCATGACATGAACCTTATGCCCATTTGGCGTCGCCCAACTATAGACTTCCATGGGGGTATTTTGCTTGGGCATCTTCATTCCTTAGTAATTGTTGGTTAGATTTTACAAGTGCTGTAGGCGTAATAATGCGCTTTTTAAAGTCTCTGCTTGCTTCGCAAAGCAAAACCGTACGACGCCTGATTCAAGGGGTTTTGCATAAAAAGCCGATACCGGAATTGCCGCGACACCTATTTCTGTAGTGAGCCAACGGCAAAAATCACTTTCGTTTAATTTTGCTTCTGGCACAGTCAATGCAGAGTAATCGACACATTGAAAATAGGTGCCAGGGCAAGGTAAGAGCTTAAAGCGGGTATTGGCTAACCCCGCGCGAAAATAATCACGTTTGGCTTGATAAAAATTGGGTAGATTTTGGTAGTGGGCTGCGGTCTGTAGATACTGGGCGATGCCATATTGCACTGGGGTATTTACTGTAAACACGTTAAATTGATGGACTTTGCGAAACTCATGACTGAGTGCGGCTGGGGCAGCGACATAGCCAATTTTCCAGCCAGTGACATGATATGTTTTGCCAAAACTAGAAATGAGAAAGCTACGTTTGGCTAGCTGTGGATGGCTGGCAACGCTTTGGTGTGCTTGTCCATCGTAGACCATATGTTCATAGACCTCATCACTACAAACTAATACAGCTGTATTTTCTAGTAGTTTAGCTAGGCGATCTAAGTCGGCCTTGCCCCACACCATGCCTGTTGGATTATGGGGGGAGTTAATCATCATCAGGCGCGTTTTTGAATTGATCGCCTGACTCAATTTTTCCCAAGGAATTTCGTATGCAGTGACCTGACCCTCAGGATTGCGGATGGCTTGGAGCGAAATACCAATGGGCTTGCCACCTGCCAATTCAATGGCAGGTTGATAGCTATCGTAAGCAGGTTCTAACAAAATCACTTCATCACCAGGATGAACGCAGCATAAGACTGCGGTCAAAATGCCTTGTGTACCTCCTGCGGTAATGGTGATTTCTGTCTCGGGCTGATAACTTTTGCCATACTCAGCAAGAATTTTTTGAGCAATTGCAGTTCGTAACTCAACAATGCCAGCCATGGGCGGATATTGATTGTGACCCGCTAACATTGCTGTGCTTACCTTGGCGATGAGATCGGGATCGCAGGGGAAGTCGGGAAAACCTTGGCCTAAATTAATTGCTTTTGATTCACTGGCAAGCGCCGACATAATAGTGAAAATAGTTGTTCCGACGTGTGGCAAGCGCGACGGAAATAAGCCCATTGCTGCGGAATCTTTCAGATTTGGAGCGCTATCGCTAGAATAGGAGGATTCTTGAATTTTCATAATCAAATTGTGCCATGCTGATCATCCTTTCTCCTGCCAAGACTTTAGATTACCAAACCCCAGTAAAGCTAAAAAAGCACACGCTCCCTGAATTCGTGCCAGAAGCGGCTAAATTAACGGCTGGTTTAAAAACACTTTCTCCCCAGCAATTGGCTCAGTTGATGGGTTTATCTGACCAATTAGCGGTTTTAAATGTAGGCCGTTTTCGTGATTGGTCGAGTAAATTTACTGCTGAAAACAGCAAGCAAGCCTTGTTTGCCTTTAATGGTGATGTATATGACGGGCTTGATGCCGGCACCCTTAATGCGAAAGCGCTTGATTTTGCCCAAGATCATGTGCGGATTCTTTCGGGGCTTTATGGGGTCTTAAGGCCGTTTGATTTAATGCAGCCTTACCGCTTAGAAATGGGCACCGCTTTCAAAAACATACGCGGCAAAAATCTTTATGAATTTTGGGGTCAACGGGTCACACAAGCGCTGAAAAAAATACTAGACAGTCAAAAAAATCCTTTTTTACTTAACTTAGCATCTGCGGAGTACTTTAAGGTATTGCAGGCTGCAGACCTCGATTGCCCCATCGTCTCGCCGGTTTTTAAAGATGCAAAAGCAGGGCAATACAAAATTATTTCGTTTTACGCAAAACGGGCACGAGGCTTGATGGCTCGGTTTGTAATTGAAAATCGGCTTACCGATCCTGCTGCATTAAAGCAATTTAATTTGGCTGGCTATCGATATAATGCAGCAGCATCAAAACTACTACAACCTGTTTTTTATCGCACAGAGAAAAATTAAGACTACTTCCTTATGGCTGTATATCGCTCAAAATCATCACAACGCTCTTCGCCCGAAGCAGACCGCCTCGTTGCCGATTCAATTTCTTTAGCCGCATCTGGTAGTCGGATTGAGGATGAGTTTTGGGAGGTGCGCTTACTTGAGCGCTTAGCACGTTTATTGAAAAGTCAAAATCAACATGTGATTGATGCAGCATTAGATCAAACTTTTAAAATTAATACGGTAGCTTTTGAAGTATTGGCCGATAACGCTGAAACCTTGGCTGAGTCGCTCACCTTAGAATACGAGGGGCAGAGTTGGGATGCACTATTAATCGCGATGCCGATCGTGGCACATACGCGTTATCAAATTCCATCGGGCGCATTACCAGCGCAAGTGATTGAAGCCACGGCTGTAGCCATACAACGCTCGATTGCCGCAAATGATACGCGATTAGCGATTGTGCCTTGGCTATATAGCATTGACCAGATGCCGCACTCGCATTGTCAAACTCGAATTTTGCTCGAAGCTTTAGCATCTGCTGCAGTCTCTGCAAGTGAGATGAAGTTAGAAATGCGGGGTATGTCGGAAACGATTG
The DNA here is from genome assembly GCA_903944725.1 of uncultured beta proteobacterium. GTDB lineage: Bacteria > Pseudomonadota > Gammaproteobacteria > Burkholderiales > Burkholderiaceae > Polynucleobacter > Polynucleobacter hahnii. The sequence goes on along the minus strand of CAJASX010000065.1, from coordinate 35,809 downwards.
CGGTCTTGGCAGACCCGCGTTTTATCATCGCTGTCATTGCCGCACCTAGTGGCCAGCCATTATTTCGTTGGCAGGCTGAAACTCCTGCTCGACAAGAGCGCGGTGTGAGTTTAGTCGAATGGCAAGCAGGTATGCACGACCCGATTGCCAGCCTATTTCCTGGTTGTGAATTTGATTTACTGTTACCGGAAGCTTATTTCACCAACTGCCGCTTAGCCGATAAGCAGGTGCGTCCTTTGAGTATTCGGGCCGCTGTGAACTTCTTGGCCTCGGCACTAAGTATCATTCCTGCGGGTTTATCCTGTGTGGTTGGGGCCTTTGGTGAAGAGCAGGCCGATGAATATCGTTTGGCTTTTAGTGTTAAGGGCTCAGCAGAGGTAGTCTACGGTGTGATTTGGCCTTTATACGACCGTGAGCATGTGGCTAGCGATGCTTTAAACGATGTTTCAAATGACGAAAGCCCAATTAAAGAAATTTGTGATGCACTACGTGATGCTGGAGTTGAAGATGTTTTTCGCCATGCCGTCTTGTTTGCTCCTGAATTATGTGATGACTGTGGTGCGCCTTTATTTCCAGACCGCCAGGGTGAAGTGGTGCACGCCGAAATGCCAGAAGATTCGCCTAGCCAGCAACCTTTATTTCATTAATCTTCTTGGGCTTACGCTGTAGCCAATGCTTTATTCACCGCAGTTGATTGACCTTGATAAATACCATGTGCTTATTCAGCCTTGGTAAATAAGTGAGGATCTTTGCCACCCTTCATCTCAGCGGTTTGACAAAAATCGGCTAAGCGTACGCCGCTCTTAATGTTAAAAAGCATGGCTTTATTGCCTAACACTACTAGGTCGAGACCCGTATCCATGTTTTTATAGCGCAAACTTCCTGGTAATGAAGTTTCTTTGTTCATCACGAAGCTTCTTGAGTTCCACTCTAAGGTTAGATTTTCAGGGGTACCCGAGGTTTTTAGTTCCATTCCGTTACTGCACGACCATGAGAAGGGCGACGTGTTACGGAGATTTTGGGCTTGGCTAGCAAACGGTGCAAGGCAAACAGTGCTAGCTATGACCACTTGTAAGAGGAGTAAAAGCGAATTTTTTTTCATATTATTTTTCCTTAGGAAAGCAAGTGCTTTACGCCTGCTTGTTCTTCAAGTAATTCATTAAGCGTGTGATTCATTCGTTCACGCGAAAAAGCATCAATTTCTAAATCTTCTACCAGATGATACTCACCGTTAGCACAAATGACCGGCATACCGTAAATGACATCAGCCGGAATACCGTATTCGCCTTTAGACGCAATACCCATTGTCGTCCATTTGCCGTTGGTGCCAAGGACCCAATCATGCAGATGATCAATGGCGGCATTGGCGGCTGAGGCCGCCGAAGATAAGCCACGGGCTTCAATGATAGCTGCACCTCGTTTGGCCACAGTGGGAATAAAAACATCTTTATTCCAAGCGGGATCATTAATGATTTTTTCTACTGACTGTCCGTTGATGGTTGCAAAGCGATAGTCGGGATACATGGTGGGGCTATGATTTCCCCAGACAATTAATTTTTCAATTTCTGCTACTGGCTTGCCCATTTTGGCGGCTAATTGTGAAAGCGCACGATTGTGATCAAGACGTAACATTGCGGTAAAGTTTTTAGCGGGCAGGCTAGGTGCTGATTTCATCGCAATATAGGCATTGGTATTGGCGGGATTGCCCACTACCAGAACTTTGACTGTGCGCTTGGCAACAGCATCGAGTGCCTTGCCTTGCGCAGTAAAAATTTGCGCATTAGCCGATAATAAATCTTTGCGTTCCATACCTGGGCCACGTGGACGAGCTCCTACCAGCATGGCAATATCGATGTCTTTAAACGCCGTCATGGGGTCACTATGCGCACTCATTCCAGCGAGAAGGGGGAAGGCGCAATCATCGAGCTCCATCATCACACCCGCCAGCGCCTTTTGTGCTTTTTCATCAGGAATTTCAAGGAGTTGCAAGATTATGGGTTGGTCTTTACCTAATAAATCGCCATTAGCGATACGAAATAGCAGGGAATAGCCAATTTGGCCGGCGGCGCCGGTGACTGCAACACGCATGGGTGCTTTTGTCATTACTAAAACTCCAGATGAAGGTTAAAAATTACTTCTATTATCCCTTTAAGTTTAGGTATTCCCCTATTACACTGTCAACTATGTCTTCTATAAGACTATGCAAAACTCTATTTTGATCTCATTCAAGCATAAAAAAGACTGTTATTGGATGCATTGTTGACTACGAATTTATCCTCTTTGGCCACTTTTAGCCCGCTTTATCAGCAGATTAAAGCGATGTTGCTAGCTAGTTTGCAAGCAGGCGAATGGCAACCAGGCGAGGCTATTCCCAGTGAATTTGAATTGGCTGCCCGCTATGAGGTGAGTCAGGGTACGGTTCGTAAGGCGATTGATGAGTTAACGACACAAAACTTATTGATTCGTAAGCAAGGTAAGGGCACCTTTGTGGCTACTCATCATGAGGAGCATCACCAATTTCGGTTTTTGCGTTTAGCTCCCGATAGCGGTTTGCCCATGGTTTTGAAAAATCATTTTCTGACTTGTAAAAAAATCAAAGCCCCACGGCTGATTGCCAAAGCTTTAAAAATGCCGACTGGCGAGAGCTTGATTGAAATTGAACGGGTACAGACTTTTGCCGGTGCGGCCATTGTCTTTGAGCAAATTTGGTTGCCCAGTTTACGTTTTAAAGGTTTAAGCCTTGCTACCTTGTTGGCTTGGACAGGGCCTTTATACGCCCTATATGAATCTTCCTTTGCCACTCATATGGTGCGTGCAGAGGAGAAAATTAAGGCAGTTGCCAGCGATTCTATCAGCGCTAGCCGCTTAAAAACGGCAATAGGGACGCCGCTTTTATTGGTGGAGCGGGTTTCTTACAGTTATGGCAATAAACCCGTAGAAATGCGTATAGCCCGCTATGATACAAGCTCGCAGCACTATGAAAATGCCTTAAGTTAAGCCCTAATAATGAAATTATCCAATGCTGTCCCGCTTTCTACTAAAATATGTTGCAATACAACATTTAATTTAAACCATTTACTTCCTCATTGAGATAAGCCATGGCTGATGCCCAGCACGAGCTGCACAATTCGCGACCAAAGCCGGTCTACCGCAATATTGGTTTAGCGCAGTTAATTCATTACCACTTACCGTGGGCAGGAAAGGTTTCAATTCTGCATCGCATTAGTGGTGCCGCTTTATTTTTGTTCTTGCCCTTCTTACTTTATCTATTTGATCAAAGCTTGGCTTCAGAACTAAGTTATAAAAAATTTCAAGCAATTGTTGCTAATCCTTTTGCAAAATTAATTCTTTTAGGTTTGATTTGGAGTTTTCTGCATCATTTTTTTGCAGGAATTCGTTACTTATTGTTGGATCGTGAAATTGGTATAAATAAAGTTCCTGCCAATCGTTCGGCAATTATGGTGTTAGTAATTAGTTTTTCGCTAACGGTTATTTTGGGCGCAAAATTCTTTGGTTTGTTCTAAGGCAAGAAAAAAATGTCGATCTATAACATTGGTCCACGACGCCTCGTTGTTGGCGCTCACTATGGCCTGAAAGAATGGTTAATTCAGCGCATGACTGCGGTGGTCATGGTACTTTTTACAATTATTTTATTAGGCGATTATTTGCTTAATGGCGGCGCTAATTACGCTGCTTGGGCTAGTTTGTTTAGCAATCAATTCATGAAGTTACTGACATTATTGGCTTTACTCAGCCTTTTTTATCATGCTTGGATTGGCATGCGTGACATCTGGATGGACTACGTTAAGCCTGTTGGCGTCCGTTTAAGTTTACAAGTTTTGACGGCGCTATGGTTGATAGCTTGTACTGCTTATGCTATCCAAATTTTATGGAAAGTATGAGATGACAGAGATTCAAAAATCATTACCTCGACGTCGTTTTGACGCGGTGATTGTTGGTGCAGGTGGTTCTGGTATGCGTGCTTCATTACAACTCGCCGAAGCTGGCTTAAATGTGGCAGTGTTAAGCAAAGTCTTTCCCACCCGCTCACATACTGTGGCAGCCCAAGGCGGCATTGGTGCTGCCTTAGGTAATATGAGTGAAGATAATTGGCATTATCACTTTTACGATACGGTAAAGGGTTCCGATTGGTTAGGCGATCAAGACGTGATTGAATTTATGTGTCGTGAAGCGCCCAAAGTAGTGTATGAACTTGAACACTATGGGATGCCTTTTGATCGCAATCCTGATGGCACCATTTATCAGCGTCCCTTTGGTGGACACACGGCAAATTATGGTGAAAAGCCAGTACAACGTGCTTGTGCCGCAGCTGACCGAACGGGTCATGCGATGTTACATACCTTGTATCAACGCAATGTGCTGGCTAAAACCCATTTTTATGTTGAGTGGTTAGCGCTTGATTTAATTCGTGATGCGGCTGGCGATGTGGTTGGAGTGACTGCACTAGAAATGGAAACGGGTGAGCTCTATATTCTCGAGGCCAAAATTGTTATTTTGGCTACAGGTGGTGCAGGGCGTATTTGGTCAGCCTCAACTAATGCTTATATTAATACAGGCGATGGCATGGGTATGGCAGCGCGCGCGGGCATTCCCCTAGAAGACATGGAGTTTTGGCAGTTTCATCCTACCGGCGTAGCCGGTGCTGGAGTCTTGCTAACTGAAGGTTGTCGCGGTGAAGGTGGGGTCTTGCGGAATAAAGATGGTGAACGATTTATGGAGCGCTATGCGCCTACCCTAAAAGATTTAGCACCACGTGATTTTGTGTCACGTTCGATGGATCAAGAAATTAAAGAAGGCCGTGGTTGCGGGCCCAATGGCGATTACGTCGTACTCGACTTAACGCATATTGGCGCTGAAACCATTATGAAGCGACTGCCTTCGGTATATGAAATTGGGATGAACTTTGCCAACATTGATGTCACTAAAGAGCCCATTCCAGTAGTACCTACAATTCACTATCAAATGGGCGGTATTCCCACAAACATTTATGGTCAAGTAGTTGTACCTAAGGATGGTAACCCTAATCATATTGTGCAAGGTCTCTATGCTATTGGCGAATGTTCTTGCGTATCGGTGCATGGTGCCAATCGTCTGGGCACGAATTCATTGCTCGATTTACTGGTATTTGGGCGCGCTGCTGGTAACCACATCGTGGCGAAAAATTTAAAAGACCATGAGCACAAGATTTTGCCAGCCGATGCTGGTCGCAATAGTTTGGCGCGGATCGCCAAACTCGATGCTTCTACTAGCGGTGAGTATGCGCAAGATGTGGCTAACGAAATTCGCAAAACTATGCAAACCTATGCTGGGGTATTTCGTAATCAAGCATTAATGGATGAGGGCGTACGTCAGATGGCGCTATTAACTGAGAGGGCCAATCATTTATGGGTAAAAGATAAGTCGCAAATTTTTAATACTGCGCGCATTGAAGCTTTAGAAGTTGCTAATTTAATTGAAACTGCTAATGCCACCATGATTTCAGCAGCAGCACGCAAAGAAAGTCGCGGGGCTCATTCGCATGATAATCATCCTAAGCGTGATGATGAGCATTGGATGAAACATTCATTGTGGTTTAGTGCGGGTAATCGCATGGATTACAAACCAGTACAGCTAAAGCCGCTCACTATTGATTCTGTACCCCCTAAAGAACGCACTTTTTAACGCCTATTTGTTGACGAAAGAATTGAGATGAGTGATACCCGTATTTTCGAGATCTACCGTTACGACCCCGAGACTAATGATGCGCCTCGCATGCAACGCTATGAAATTGAATTGACTGATGAGCGTATGTTGTTAGATGCGCTGATTACCCTAAAGAAGATGGATGAAACCATTTCGTTTCGACGCTCTTGCCGCGAAGGTGTTTGTGGCTCTGATGCAATGAATATCAATGGTAAAAATGGCTTGGCCTGCTTAACCAATATGCGTAGTTTGCCTAAAACTATTGTGTTACGGCCGTTACCAGGCTTACCGGTAGTGCGCGATTTAATTGTCGATATGACTTTATTCTTTAAGCAGTATTTATCAATCAAACCATATTTAATTAATGACACGCCACCACCTGAAAAGGAGCGTTTACAAAGCCCCGCTGAGCGCGAAGAGTTAGATGGGTTGTATGAATGTATTTTGTGCGCTTCGTGCTCAACTGCTTGCCCATCATTTTGGTGGAATCCTGATAAATTTGTTGGTCCTGCCGGCTTGTTACAGGCTTACCGCTTTATTGCCGATAGTCGTGATGAGGCTACCGCGCTGCGGCTTGATAATTTAGAAGACCCTTATCGCTTATTTCGTTGTCATACCATTATGAATTGCGTTGATGTTTGTCCTAAACATCTCAATCCGACTAAAGCTATTGGCAAAATTAAAGAGTTAATGGTGCGTAGAGCAGTGTGAAGAAAATCAAATGAATCAAGCAAAATGAACCTAACTTCAGCCGAAAGCTATCGCTTGCATGCGGCAGCTCGGCGAGGATTACTTGAAAACGATTTAATTTTAGAGCGTTTTTTTAGGCGCTATGAAGCTGTTTTAGATCAAGAGCAGGCAATAGCTCTTGGTCAATTACTGGCTTTAGATGACAATGATTTGCTGGATTTATTATTGGGTAGGAGCAATACAGTGGCAGCCCTAGATGGTGAAGTATCCTCACCAGTGCTGCAGAAATTGTTGTTGATGTTGCGTGAAAAATAAGTAGCGCAACAGCATTACTGTTTTTTTAAATTGGAACCCTTGAGGATGAAACATGATTGAATCGGATATTAAAGCGAAACTTTCTTTTTCTGACGGCACACCAGATATTGACTTACCTATTTATAAAGGTACAGTTGGCCCTGAGGTGATTGATATCCGCAGACTCTATGGGCAAACAGGTAAGTTTACTTATGATCCTGGCTTTCTTTCGACCGCTTCGTGTAGTTCGAAAATTACCTTTATTGACGGCGACAAAGGCGAATTGCTCTATCGCGGTTATCCAATTCAAGATTTGGCTGGTAAATGCGATTTCTTAGAAATTTGCTATTTATTACTTAAGGGTAAATTACCCAATCAAACTGAGAAGAGTAGTTTTGAAGAATTAGTGATGCATCACACCATGGTGCATGAGCAAATGCAATTTTTCTTACGCGGCTTTCGCCGTGATGCTCACCCAATGGCGGTATTAACCGGCTTAGTTGGGGCGATGGCAGCTTTCTATCACGATCAAATCGACTACTCAGAGCCCTTAGCACGCCATATTGCCCAAATTCGTTTAATTGCTAAGATGCCTACCTTGGTAGCAATGTCGTATAAGTATTCGATTGGCCAACCTTTTATTTATCCTGATAATTCGCTTTCTTATACCGCTAATTTTATGCGCATGATGTTTGCTACACCCTGCGAACCCTACAAAATTAATCCAGTATTAGTCAAGGCCTTAGATCGTATTTTTATTTTGCATGCTGATCATGAGCAAAATGCATCAACTTCAACAGTACGTTTATGCGGCTCTTCGGGCACTAATCCCTTCGCAGCAATTTCTGCTGGTATTGCTTGTTTATGGGGTCCTGCACATGGCGGGGCCAATGAAGCCTGTTTAGATATGCTCACTAGCATTCAAAATAATGGCGGGGTGGAAAAAATTGGTGAGTTTATTGCCCAGGTTAAGGATAAAAACTCAGGCGTTCGGTTAATGGGCTTTGGTCATCGAGTTTATAAAAACTTTGACCCCCGTGCAAAATTAATGCGTGAAACCTGTTACGAAGTGCTTAATGAAATGGGCCTAGAGAATGACCCACTCTTTAAGCTAGCAATGACTTTAGAGAAAATAGCACTTGAAGATGAGTATTTTGTCGGGCGCAAACTGTATCCCAACGTAGATTTTTATTCAGGTATTGTGCAACGCGCTCTAGGAATACCCACTGATATGTTTACTTGTGTATTTGCCTTAGCGCGTACGGTTGGCTGGATTGCGCAATGGGAAGAGATGATCACCGACTCTGAATATAAAATTGGTCGACCGCGGCAATTATTTATCGGCGAGACTGAAAGATTAGTGCCAGCGGTAGTAGAGCGTAAATAAGTATTTTAAGGAATGAGTATGGGCCGCACCTTGTATGACAAATTATGGGATGACCATGTGGTCTACGCTGAAGATGACGGCACAGCTACGCTTTATATTGATCGTCAGCTATTGCATGAGGTAACTAGCCCGCAGGCATTTGAAGGTTTGGCTTTGGCGCAGCGGCCAATTTGGCGTATTTCTGCAAATTTAGCAGTTTCTGACCACAACGTACCTACCACTGATCGGGCCTTGGGTATTGCCGACCCTATTTCTAAATTACAGGTTGACACACTTGATCAAAATTGTGACCGCTTAGGCATTACCCAATTTAAGATGAATGATTTACGTCAGGGCATCGTGCATGTAATTGGCCCAGAGCAGGGCGCTACGCTGCCTGGTATGACGGTAGTATGTGGTGATTCACACACCAGTACTCACGGCGCTTTTGGTGCTTTAGCATTTGGTATTGGTACTTCGGAAGTGGAGCATGTTTTGGCAACGCAAACCTTGCTGATGAAAAAAAGCAAAAATATGTTGGTGCGGGTAGAGGGTCGCCTACCTCCGGGTTGCACCGCTAAAGATATTGCACTGGCAGTGATTGGTCGAATCGGCACGGCAGGAGGTACTGGCTATACGATCGAATTTGCTGGCGAGGCAATTCGTAATTTATCGATGGAAGGGCGCATGACCATTTGCAATATGGCAATTGAGGCTGGCGCACGCGCAGGCTTGATCGCCGTTGATGAAACGACAATTGACTATATTCAAGGGCGTCCTTACACGCCTAAAGGAGAAGTCTTGCGTCATGCTTTGCAATATTGGCGCAGTTTGCATTCAGATATAGATGCCGCGTTTGATCAGGTGGTTGAATTACGCGCCGAAGAAATTCAACCCCAAGTGACTTGGGGCACCTCGCCAGAAATGGTTTTAGCTATTAGTGGGAGCATACCTGATCCCGAAAAAGAGCGCGATCCGAATAAACGCTTAGCAATGGAACGCGCCCTTGAATATATGGGCCTAATTCCCAGCATGCCTATTACGAGTATTCAAGTTGATAAGGTGTTCATTGGTTCCTGCACCAATAGCCGCATTGAAGATTTACGTGCAGCAGCCAAAGTGGTCGATCGCCTAGGCAAGAAAGTAGCCGCTAATATTAAAGTGGCCATGGTTGTACCGGGCTCTGGCTTAGTGAAGGCCCAAGCTGAACGCGAGGGTTTAGATCGAGTCTTTAAAGCCGCTGGTTTTGAATGGCGCGAGCCGGGCTGTTCGATGTGTTTAGCCATGAACGCCGATCGTTTAGAGCCAGGAGAGCGTTGTGCTTCAACTTCCAACCGGAATTTTGAAGGTCGTCAAGGTGCTGGCGGTCGCACCCATTTGGTGAGCCCAGCAATGGCAGCTGCTGCTGCAATTGAAGGACATTTTGTTGATGTTTGTAAAATTGCTTAAGTAAAGTAAAGAAAGTTTAAATATGCAAACGAATTTCGTCCACAGTTATTTTAGGTCTAGGGCCTTTAAGCTTACTTTGGTAACTAGCTTAACGTTGTTGACAGCGATAGGATGTACAAATACTGTTACCGGCATGGGTAAGGACATTCAGAAAATGGGACAATCGATGAATAGTCAAAGCAGTTCAGCAGGCACAGCTGCCAACCCAAAACCGAACCCCAATGATTCATTGACTCAGGGTAAAGATGTGGTGGTCACGCCGGTCGTGGTAACCCCTGGAAAATAATTGAGCGTAGCGATAGCAACTAATGGAAAAATTTACAGTCTTTAAAGGTTTGGTAGCGCCGCTTGATCGCGAGAATGTCGATACTGATGCCATCATCCCTAAGCAATTTTTAAAGTCAATTAAAAAAACTGGCTTTGGGCAAAATTTATTTGATGAATGGCGCTATAAAGATCATGGCGAGCCAGGCCAAGATTGCAGCATTCGACCGCTTAATTCTGATTTTGTTTTAAATCAGCCGCGTTACCAAGGTGCGAGTATTTTATTGGCCCGCAAAAATTTTGGTTGCGGTAGTTCGCGAGAGCATGCGCCTTGGGCTTTAGATCAATATGGCTTTCGGGCTGTAATTGCGCCTAGTTTTGCTGATATTTTTTTTAATAATTGTTATAAAAATGGTTTATTACCAGTGGTCCTTAGTGAATCACAAATTGATCATTTATTTCATGAGACTCTAGCTTTTCCTGGTTACGAATTAACTGTTGATTTAGACCGGCAAGAGGTTATTGCCGCTGATCAACGTAATTACGCATTTGACATCACACCGTTTAGAAAATATTGCTTAACAAATGGTTTTGATGATATTGGATTAACTTTACAAAGTGCGAATAAAATTAAAGCCTACGAGGCCGAGCGCTTGCTACGCATGCCTTGGCTTGATTCGCGTTTGCCCTAAGGCCCCATACAGAAGGTTCTGATGAAAATTGCGGTTCTCCCTGGCGATGGTATTGGCCCAGAAATTATTGCAGCAACAGTTTTAGTGCTGCAAGCCTTAGGGCCACGTTTTAATTTAGAAACTGCGCCAGTTGGTGGTGCTGCCTATGACTTCAGCGGCCATCCTTTGCCGCCGGCGACCTTGGCCTTGGCGCAGTCTGCAAATGCTATTTTATTTGGCGCAGTGGGCGATTGGAAGTACGATACTTTGCCCCGTGAATTGCGCCCCGAGCAAGCCATTTTAGGTTTGCGTAAACACCTTGGGCTATTTGCCAATTTTCGCCCAGCGATTTGTTATCCCGAACTAACAGCCGCTTCGAGTTTGAAACCTGAAATTATTGGTGGGCTTGATATTTTGATTGTGCGTGAATTAAACGGCGATATTTATTTTGGTTCGCCGCGCGGTATTCGTCATTCTGAGCACCCTTTATTTCCAGGGGTGCGTGAGGGTTTTGATACCATGCATTACAGCGAGCCAGAGGTGGAGCGAATTGGTCGAGTTGCTTTTGAAGCTGCCCGCAAGCGCAGTAAAAAAGTTTGCAGTGTTGATAAAGCTAATGTATTAGAAACCTCACAATTATGGCGTGAGGTGATGACCCGTCTGGGTCAAGATTATGCCGACGTTGAGTTAAGCCATATGTATGTGGATAACGCTGCAATGCAACTTGTTAAGGCTCCAAAGGCTTTTGATGTGGTAGTCACCGGCAATTTATTTGGCGATATTTTGTCTGACGAAGCGGCAATGTTAACTGGCTCTATCGGCATGCTGCCCTCAGCTTCTTTGGATAAAAACAATAAAGGTTTGTATGAGCCAAGCCATGGCTCGGCCCCCGATATTGCCGGCAAGAATATTGCCAATCCTCTTGCGACCATACTGTCGGCAGCCATGATGTTACGGTATTCTCTGGGCATGACTGCTGAGGCTGAGCGCATTGAGCGTGCTGTACAAAAAGTCTTGACTCAAGGTTACCGCACAGTAGACATCTTTACACCTGGCACTACCCAACTTGGCACCCACGAAATGGGCGTGGCAGTAGTACAGGCTTTATCCTAAAGCCCTTATCTCAATAGTTTATTTACATTAATTATGGCCAACTCTTCAGTTAAGCAGCAAATGGGTAAGCTACCCCTAGTGGGTATTGTAGGGTGGCGTGGCATGGTCGGCAGTGTGCTGATAGAGCGCATGTTAGCTGAGCATGATTTTGATTTGATTGATCCTGTCTTTTTTAGTACCAGTAATGCTGGTGGCGAAGTGCCTTTATTTAATGCACAAAGGGTGACCAAGCAAGTAACAACCCTGCAAGACGCCAATGATTTACAAGCCTTAGCACGTTGTGACATTATTTTGACTTGCCAGGGGGGCGATTACACCAAAGCAAATTTTCCGCAACTGCGCGCTCGTGGCTGGAACGGCCATTGGATTGATGCAGCCAGCGCATTACGGATGAATGACGACGTAGTCTTAGTATTGGATCCAGTCAATCGCATGGTGATTGACGCTGCTTTAGCTGCGGGCAATAAGAATTGGATCGGCGCTAATTGCACCGTGAGTTTAATGATGCTGGCAATCGGAGGCCTCTTAAAAGCCGATTTAGTTGAATGGGTTAGTGCTATGACCTATCAAGCTGCATCTGGTGCAGGTGCACAAAATATGCGTGAACTATTGTTGCAAATGGGGGCATTACGCGATGCCGTACAAGATGACTTAGTTGATCCAGCCGTAGGAATTTTAGAGATTGATCGCAAGGTAAGCGCCAAATTACGTGCTGCAGATTTTCCGACGACACATTTTCGCAATACCGCTTTAGCTGGTAGTGTGATTCCGTGGATTGATGAGCCAGTTGAGTTTGGTCAGACTCGTGAAGAATGGAAAGGCGGGGCTGAGCTTAATAAGATTTTGGGTAAACCGTCATTTCGTTCGCCAGGCAGTATTGCAGTTGACGGTATTTGCGTGCGGGTTGGGGCGATGCGTTGTCACTCACAGGGCTTAACGATTAAGCTTAAGCGTGACGTGCCCATGGCTGAAATTGAAGCACTCTTAGCGGCAGATAATGCCTGGATTAAAGTGGTGCCTAATGAGCGTGACGTAACCGAGCGTGCGTTATCGCCAGCAGCAGTTAGTGGCACTTTAACGGTGGCAATTGGACGTTTGCATAAGTTGGCAATGGGGCCAGACTATCTTGGGGCCTTTACTGTGGGCGACCAACTGACTTGGGGCGCAGCAGAACCCTTACGACGTATGCTGCGCATTTTGCTCGATGTCGATGCTTAGTGGGAGAGTTAGGCGTAATCAGCCGGGTTTTCTTGCTGCACTGCTGAGCTTCACTGCACTTGCTTGGTTTAATGTAGCAGGTGCTGTTTCCTTAGGATCGCCTCAGCTAATTTCTAAACCAGGCGAACCATTTCGCACTGAAATCCCTTTGTTGCTTTCACCCGATGAATTGCCGCTAGTTGAGCAGATGAAAGCAGAGGTGCCAAGCATAGCCATCTTTGAGCGTTTTAGTATTTCAAATCGGGCCTTAGAATTAAAGCCACAAGTGAGTATTCGTCAAGCAAAGACGGCCACTGGCCAAACTCAGTATCAATTATTAATTCAGTCTGATCGCGCATTAAGTGACGCACAAGAACCATTTTTAGATCTGTTGGTGCAATTATCTTGGCCCTCTGGTAGCCTCATTAAAATTTATTCTTTACTAGTGGGTGATGCCCAAAAGGTGGTAGTGCGGCCCGGCCAAACCTTAAGCGAAATTGCCCTTCAGATGGCTCCCCAATTAGGTGGGGCTAGCCTTGATGAGACCTTATTAGCTTTATATAAGGCAAATCCCGATGCTTTTGCGGGCGGTAGTATTCATCGTTTAAACGCGGGGGCAGAACTTTATAAACCGAGTCAAGCGCTGCTGCAGTCGATTACACCAACTGCAGCCAAAACCTTTGCGGCTAAGAATAATGACACTTGGGTGGATTTGAAAAAATCAGCTGAATCTAGCCCACCTAAATCTCCAGATCCGAATTTAAGTAATGCCTCTAAAGAACTGAAAAATAAGGAAAATTCTACCGATGGGCTCGTACAAGACCGTTTGAAAATTGGCCCGGGAATTGGCGATGGGGCCGAGCAGCGGCGCTTCCAAGAAGACCTTGTGGCACAAGAACAAGCTTTATTACAAATACGGGCTAGAGCAGCTGAATTGGAAAAAAATATTGCCGATTTACAAATTTTATTAGGGCAACAGGCTGGGCAAGGAGGGGTTCAGCAGGGGGTGAAGCAGGCGGTTGCACTTACTTGGGCCCCGGTAGCACTAGCCTTAAGCTTACTAGGTTTAACTGGGGCTTTATTTTGGCTTCTAGCACGGTATACCCGTCGGGCCGAAATGATTCAACCCGATCTTGCCAATTTAGGGGCGAGTCGCGAGATTAAAGCAAGTTCGAAGGTATCTGCTCAGGCAATTGCTCAGTTAGATACGCAGAATGTAGTGTTGCAGAACCATGCATTGCCTGAAATGCCTGCTCGAGCCAAAGCATTATTTGCTGGACTTAATCTCGATTTAAATACCCCCGCATCAACCGAACAAACCAAACCAGAGCACATTGACCCAGCCCAAGCCAAACCAAGCGATGAAAGAAAATGAATGGTCGTAACAAGTAAACGCATTGCATTGGGCTTGCAATACGATGGCAGTTCATTTTCAGGCTGGCAATCGCAACCAAGCGGTAACACCGTGCAAGATCATTTAGAGCAGGCGATTCGTAGTTTTGTAGCTAGCCACGATCTCGGCATTTCATTAAGGGTAACTGCAGCAGGCCGCACCGATGCTGGTGTACACGGCTTGGGGCAAGTAGTCCATTTTGAGACGCTGGTTGAGCGTGACCCTTGGTCGTGGGTGCGGGGCTTAAACCGTTTTTTGCCTCAAGCTATTGCCGTGAATTGGGCTAAGGTGGTGCCGGGCGAGTTTGACGCCCGTTTCTCAGCTTTTGAGCGCACTTATGTTTATGCCTTACATGCTGGGCCATGTCGGGCGCCCACTGTGGCAGAGCGTGCCGGCTTTTTAATTTTGCCAGCGCAACAATGGTTTGATGTTGCCGCAATGCAAACTGCTGCCAACACCATTATTGGTGAGCATGATTTTTCTGCTTTTCGTGCCGCTGAATGCCAAAGTAAAACTCCTATCAAACACCTGTATGAAATTACCTTGCTTGATGCCAAGCCCTGGTTATTTTTTAAAATTCGCGCAAATGCATTTTTGCATCACATGGTGCGTAATATTGTGGGAAGTTTACTTGCAATAGGTTTGGGTAAGCAATCAAGTGCGTGGCTTACAACTGTATTGGCCTCTCGCAACCGCCAGCTAGCAGCACCTACCTTTGCAGCCGATGGTTTATATCTGATGGAAGTAAAGTATCCCAGTCAATTTGCTATTCCAGAACCTTGGCTTGGAAATTCTTGGCTACCTTATGGCGCTTTGGGTTTTCCGCCGACCAAATTACAAGAGGCATATCCTTAGCATATGGGCTTACTTCAATACACCCCTGGGAAAACCAAAATTAAAATTTGCGGCTTACGCGACATAGCCGCAGTTGATGCTGCTGTGCAGGCTGGCGCCGACGCCCTAGGTTTTGTTTTCTATCCACCAAGCCCCCGTGCTGTTTCTTCCGCATTGGCTGGCGAGCTCATGGCCCGAATTCCGGCTGGAGTTGATGTCGTAGCTCTATTGGTAAACCCCACTGCAGCCGAGATTGCCTTGCTTCGCGCTAGCCTACCCATTACATTATGGCAATTTCACGGCGATGAGTCTCCAGCCGACTGTGTGCGGCTGGCAGCAGGTCAGCCCTGGCTAAAAGCGGCTCGAATTGGTGAGAATTTCGCATTTGCCGATTTTTCCCTACAATACGAGGTAGCTAGTGCTTTTCTCCTAGATGCCTTGGTTGAGGGTTATGGAGGAGGCGGGCTACCTTTTAATTGGCAAGGGATTCCACAGGCATGGGTAAGCGCAAACGCGCATCGGGTCGTTTTGAGTGGTGGGTTGAACACGCGCAACGTCGGCGAGGCCATTACTCGCTTGCGACCTTGTGCAGTTGATATTTCCAGCGGCGTAGAAATTGCTAAAGGCGTAAAAGATCCAGCGCTCATTCGTGAATTTATTCAGGCGGTGCGCGCTACCGATTCAGCAAATTAATGTCTTAAACGCTGCTGCTCCTTAATTAAAAGAGGTACTTATGTACGATAAACCAGATTCTCGCGGTCACTTTGGCCCTTATGGTGGGGTGTTTGTTTCTGAAACCCTCATGTTTGCTTTAGAAGAGTTAAAGCAAGCTTATTCCCGCTATCAACATGATCCTGAATTTTTAGCTGAGTTTCATAGCGAACTCAAGCATTTTGTGGGGCGTCCCTCGCCGGTGTATCACGCCAAACGCTGGAGCGAAATGTTAGGTGGAGCGCAAATTTATTTAAAGCGCGAAGACTTAAACCATACTGGCGCGCACAAAATTAATAATGTGATCGGCCAAGCGATGCTTGCTAAGCGCATGGGTAAGCCTCGCATCATTGCTGAAACTGGCGCGGGGCAACATGGGGTAGCCACTGCTACCATTTGCGCGCGTTATGGACTAGATTGCACGGTTTATCAAGGCTCAGTTGATGTTGAGCGGCAAGCACAAAATGTTTACCGGATGAAGCTGCTTGGTGCTAAGGTGGTGCCGGTTGAATCGGGCACCAAAACCCTTAAAGATGCTTTAAATGAGGCCATGCGCGATTGGGTCACTAACGTTGACAATACCTTTTACATTATTGGTACAGTTGCTGGCCCCCACCCTTATCCCATGATGGTGCGTGATTTTCAAAGCGTGATTGGTGAGGAATGCAAAGTTCAAATGCCTGAAATGATTGGTCGTCAGCCCGACTATGTAATGGCTTGCGTGGGCGGCGGCTCTAATGCAATGGGAATTTTTTATCCCTATATTGATTTTCCTGAAGTACAACTCATTGGAGTTGAGGCGGCAGGTCGTGGGATTGCAAGTGGCGCGCATTCTGCCGCTTTGTGCGCAGGTAAGCCAGGTGTTTTGCATGGTAATCGTACTTATTTATTGCAAGATGAAAATGGCCAAATTGCCGAAACCCATTCAGTTTCAGCAGGCATGGATTACCCAGGTGTGGGGCCTGAACATTCTTGGCTAAAGGATTCTGGCCGAGCTGAGTATGTGGCGATTAGCGATGCTGAAGCGCTCAAAGCTTTTCATGATTGCTGCCAAATTGAAGGCATTATTCCAGCGCTTGAATCGGCTCATGCAATTGCCTATGCTTGCAAGTTGGCACCAAGCTTGGCTAAAGATAAAACGATTCTGATTAATTTATCAGGGCGCGGTGATAAAGATATGCATACCGTTGCCTTAGCAACGGGCTCGGAAGGCTAGTGCATGTCAAAAATTAAAGCCTTATTTGCGGAGCTAAAAAGGACTGGCAAGAAAGGGCTCATCCCTTTTATTACTGCGGGAGATCCTGATCCTGCCTCAACCGTTGAGCTGATGCATGCCTTGGTGCGGGGAGGTGCAAACGTGTTGGAGTTGGGTATTCCTTTTTCTGACCCAATGGCAGATGGCCCCGTCATTCAACGCTCTTCCGAGCGAGCTTTGGCTAAAGGGGTGACCTTGCGGCAATGTTTGGCGATGGTGCGGCAATTTCGCCAAACAGATAGTACTACACCAATTGTCTTAATGGGCTATGCCAATCCTGTAGAGCAAATGGGCGCAGAACATTTTGCCCAACAAGCAAAAGACGCAGGGGTTGATGGCGTATTAATTGTTGATTATCCGCCTGAAGAATGCATTGACTTTGCTGCGCTAATGCGGGTTGCTGGCATTGACCCGATTTTCTTATTAGCACCAACCTCTTCACCACAACGTATTCAGGCTGCTGCTAACGCTGCCGCAGGTTATCTGTACTATGTTTCGTTACGTGGTGTCACTGGCGCCGCTAATTTAAATACTCAAGATGTGGCTAGCATTATTCCGGCAATTCGGGCGATAACGACAATTCCAATTGCAGTGGGCTTTGGTATTCGTGATGCAGCTAGTGCATGTGCTGTGGCGCATTTAGCCGATGCAGTTGTCATTGGTAGCCGTATTATTCAGTTGCTTGATGAGTCGGTAAAAAGTGATGGCATGAATGCGGCAGTACAATCATTAGAAAATTTTATGCGCGAGATTCGTGTGGCACTCGATGCCCAAGAAAATAACTAGAGATCATTGATTAATGAGTTGGATCGATAAATTACTTCCTCCCCAAATTCAACAAACCGATCCAGCCAATCGGAAATCGATTCCAGAGGGCTTGTGGGTCAAGTGTCCAGCGTGTGAGGCAGTTTTATATAGCACCGATATTGAAGCTAATTTATCTGTATGCCCAAAATGCTCACATCATCTAAGGATTGGTGCGCGACAGCGTCTCAATGCCTTATTAGACGCTAAGCCACAACATGAAATTGGCGCCACTATTTTTCCGCTTGATCCCTTAAAGTTTCATGATTCAAAAAAATACCCCGATCGTTTAAAAGAAGCTAAAGATGTCTCGGGTGAAAGTGAAGCATTAATTGTGATAGCTGGAAAAATTGCTGGCCTTAGCGTAGTAGCTGCTAGTTTTGAATTTCAATTTATGGGCGGTTCGATGGGCTCGGTAGTAGGTGAGCGTTTTGTCCGCGGAGTAGAAGAGGCAATTAAACAAAAATGTGCCTTCATCTGTATTACGGCAACAGGTGGTGCGCGCATGCAAGAAAGTTTGTTATCACTGTTGCAAATGGCCAAGACCAATTCGATGTTAACGAAATTAGCACACCAAGGCCTACCCTTTATTAGTGTTTTAACTGACCCAACCATGGGGGGTATTTCTGCCAGCTTTGCTTTTATGGGAGATATTGTGATAGCTGAGCCCAAGGCCTTAATTGGTTTTGCTGGACCGCGGGTGATTGAACAAACTGTGCGCGAAAAATTACCTGAAGGTTTTCAGCGTGCTGAATTTTTAATGCAGCATGGCGGCATCGATATGATCGTTGATCGTCGCCAAATGCGTAATGAAATTGCCCAGTTGTTGGCGCTTTTACAAAATCGACCAGTGCCAAGCACTGTCATTGCCGCTGAAGATGCTGCTTAGTTGATTGCAACACCAACAAACCCATACCCTTTTTCAACGCTGGCAGCATGGCTGAGCCACCTTGAGGTAGCACATCCTGTTGGCATTGATATGAGCCTAGAGCGCATTACATTGGTGAAAAATGCCTTAGGTTTGCAATTTACTTGCCCAGTGATTACGGTAGCTGGCACTAATGGCAAAGGTTCGACCTGCGCTTTTTTGCAGGCAATTTTAAGTGCTGCTGGCTATCGAGTCGGCTGCCATACCTCACCCCATTTATTGCATTTTAATGAGCGCGCGCAGTTGCAGGGAGTTGCAGCAAGTGATATGCAATTGTTAGAACATTTTGCTGCAGTTGAGCGGGCCCGCTTAAGTGTGCCTGATTCGCCGACTTTAACCTATTTTGAATTTACAACCCTAGCGATCTTGCATTTATTTGCACAGGCTAATTTAGATGTGGTGATTTTAGAAGTTGGCATGGGCGGGCGGCTCGATGCAGTGAATATTATTGATGCCGACTGCGCAATTGTTACCAGTATTGATATCGATCATGCAAGTTTTTTAGGTAATACCCGTGAAGCTATTGCACTCGAAAAGGCTGGAATTTTTCGCGCCGGTAAGATTGCGATATGTGGTGATCCTTTACCACCCCAATCTTTAGTTGACTTCGCAGTTAGCCTTGGCTGCAAGTTTTATTTATCTGGGCGTGATTTTCATTTTCAAGGTGATCAACAGCAATGGTCTTGGTCGGGTTTGTCTAAACGTTTTAGTGGCTTGGCTTATCCCGCCTTACGCGGTGCAAATCAATTATTAAATGCCGCTGCTGTAATTGCAGCATTAACTGCGTTGCAAGAACGCCTACCTGTTTCGGCACAAGATTTACGCTTAGGTTTTGCAATGGTCGAGCTACCTGGACGCTTTCAGGTATTAGCCGGTCGCCCGACTTGTATTCTAGATGTTGCCCACAACCCTCACGCGGCGGCAACCCTCTATCGCAGTTTAGATAATATGGGTTACTTTCCATATACTTATGTAGTTTTTGGGGCGATGGCCGATAAAGATATTTCTGCAGTCTTGAAACCTTTTTTAGGCATGGTTGACTATTGGTTTTGTACTAATTTACCAACTGCTAGGGCTGCTAGTGCACTTGAAATTAAAGCGCATTTGCTCAATCTAGGGGTCGCAGAAAATGCCTCAAAAGCCAATAGTATCAGCTGCTTCCCTGATCCAGCCCAGGCCTATCAAGAGGCCCTCGCAAAAGCTGATGAGGGTGATAGAATAGTGGTCTTCGGATCCTTCTATACTGTTGCTGGCGTAATGGCTTATCGAAACAACCTGGTTAATTGATCCATGATTCGTTTACCGAAGCTGTTTAATCGCAATTCCAAGCCCGAGCCTGTCGGCCGGGTCGCTGTCGGCAGTCGTGCGCGAGTTGCCCCTAAATCGGGTACTTACCAACGTTCATCGCAAACAAGTTCTGGCGATGATCTTGCCCTCACTGAAGATCCTGATCGGCAACGTGCTCGCCATCGTTTAATTGGAGCCGCGGTTTTAGTGTTGCTTGCAGTCGTTGGTTTACCGCGTATTTTGGATGGTAAACCTAAGGCAGTTAATAGCGACATTGTCGTCAATATTGTGACCAGCTTACCCTTGCTTGGCAGTACTAGTAGTGGCGCATCAAGTGGCACATCAGCGGTAAATTCGCCCGCAGCCGATCCCTTACCAATACCTGCACCCTTAGATAAAGCGGCTGCTGCAGCGCCTCCAGCCATAGCATTTGCTAATCCACCTCCTGCTACTGAAATTAAGACCGAATCAAAAGGCGATGCGGTAACTTCAAGTACTTCTTCTGCAGCCGTTAAAAATTTGGGTTTAAGCGCTGGTGAGGAAGTGATTAAGCCTAGTGCTACTAATCCTAATAATAAAGCTGCTGTAGTTGCACCAAATACTACCGAGCTAGCCGCCAGCAGTGCCTCAGAAACACGAATTAATGGCAGTAAGTTTGTGATTCAGATTGGTGCATTTGCTTCTGAAGAACGTGTTAAGGGATGGATTGGCAAGCTAAAAGAGCAAAAAATTCCTAACTACGTTTTAAATAAAACTGGTGCTGATGGCACTAAGTTATATGTATTGCGCGCTGGCCCATTTACCGATAAAGACGCCGCAGAAGCTGCTGAAAAAAAGATTAAGGCTTTGGGTTTAAGCCCGCGCATAGTTGAGGTAGGTAAAACTTAATGGAACTACTCGCTTCATTAAAACTAACCCCAGTCGATTACGTCGTATTTACTGTGCTACTTGTTTCAGCCTTGGTGGGGGTATCGCGCGGGCTTTTTAAAGAAGTTTTAGCCTTGTTCTCTTGGCTCATTGCAGCTTGGGTTGCTTATCACTATAGTGATTACCTATCATCTGAGTGGCTATCTACTTTTAAAATGGATGAGCTCTTACGTCTAGGATTAAGCTTCCTAATTTTATTTGTTGTGGTATTAATTGCGTGCAGTGTGCTGGGAGGTTTAATTCAAAAATTAATCTTATCTGTTGGACTTAGTTTGACTGATCGCTTTTTGGGTTTAATTTTTGGTTTATTGCGTGGTGGGGTGGTGGTCGTCATTTTAGCTACCTTAGCAGCCTTAACCCCGCTAACAAAAACTGCTGATTGGCGCTTAGCCAAAACCCGCCCCAGTCTAGAAGTAGCAACTGGTTTAATTAAAAGTTGGCTACCAGCCGATTGGGCCAGTCAATTAGGCGCTATACCAAACCTTGCTTTACCACTCAAAATAGGGAGTTAAAAGCTATGTGCGGAGTTGTCGGCAGCGTTTCTCACTACCCAGTGAATCAGCTACTCTATGATGCACTTTTACTCTTGCAACATCGTGGTCAAGATGCTGCTGGTATTGCCACCATGAATGGTAATTCGTTTGCCATGCATAAAGCCAATGGCTTGGTGCGAGACGTGTTTCGAACCCGCAATATGCGCAGCTTAGTGGGTAATGCCGGTATTGGTCAGGTGCGTTATCCCACTGCAGGCTCGGTAAGCAATGAAGAAGAAGCACAACCCTTTTATGTCAGCGCACCCTACGGCATTATTTTGGTTCATAACGGTAATTTAACTAATGCCCCAAGCTTACGGGTTGAAATGGCGTATCGTGACCGACGCCACATTAATACTAATTCTGATACCGAAGTGCTGCTTAATGTGCTCGCGGATGAATTGCAGCGTGAAACCAATAGCGCTGCCCTTGATGAAGATGCTATGTTTAAAGCTGTTAGTAGCCTTTCACGTCGTGTTAAAGGTTCTTACGCCGTTATCTCGATGATTGCGGGCTATGGTTTATTGGCTTTTCGTGACCCCTTTGGTATTCGTCCACTATGTATTGGACGGCTCGATACGCCCGATGGGGCTGAATGGTTATTGGCATCAGAGTCCGTTGCTTTAGAGGGGCTAGGTTTTACTTTTGTGCGCGATGTGAATCCTGGTGAAGCAATTTATATAGATCTTGATGGCAATTTCTCTTGTCGTCAGTATGCAGAGGCTAGCCTAGTGCCTTGTATTTTTGAATATGTTTATATGGCGCGACCCGATTCAACGATTGATGGTGTCACGGTTTATAACGTGCGCATGCGCATGGGCGATTACTTGGCAGAAAAAATTCGGTCAGCAACGGATGTTAGTAAAATTGACGTGGTCATGCCAATTCCCGATTCAAGTCGGCCTGCAGCTATGCAAGTTGCCAAGCGCTTAGGCATTGTGTACCGAGAAGGCTTTTTTAAGAATCGTTATATTGGTCGAACCTTTATTATGCCCGGTCAAGAGGTAAGAAAAAAATCAGTACGCCAAAAGCTAAATGCTATGCGCGTTGAATTTAAAGATAAAACCGTCTTAATTGTTGATGACTCAATTGTGCGGGGAACTACTTCCTATGAAATTATACAAATGGCTCGCGAAGCGGGCGCCAAAAAGGTGATTTTTGCCTCCGCCGCGCCACCTGTCCGCTTTCCTAATGTGTACGGAATTGATATGCCAACCCGCAGCGAATTAGTTGCTTACGGCCGTACTGATGAAGAAATTAATCGCCTAATTGGTGCTGATGAATTAATTTATCAAGACGTTGAAGATATGAAACAAGCAGTGCGGGATATTAATCCTAATTTAAAAGAATTTGAAGCCTCGTGTTTTGATGGTCACTATGTTACTGGTGATATCACCGAGTCTTATCTTGATGCTCTTGAAGCTGCTCGTAATTCTGAGTCGGCACAAGCGGATCGTCAAAAAGACCCCAGCGATTTTACGCGCTCACAATTACACCTCCATTTAGCCACTGAAGATTAGTTACCATGATTCGTAAGCCCAGCAATCTGAAGTCAGCTAATAAGGCTAGCAAGCTCAGCAAGCCCAGCAAACCCCGCAAGCCCAGCAAGCGCTTGCCACTTAATTTCTCAAAATTAGGCCAAGAAACGATTGCTGTACGCGCTGGTACCCGACGTACGGTCGAATTTCAAGAGCACTCTGAAGCCTTATTTTTAACTTCTAGCTATTGTTTTAATAGTGCTGCTGAAGCGGCAGCAGGCTTTGCGAATGCAGAAGAGGGTTTTATTTATTCGCGCTTTACCAACCCTACGGTGAGTATGTTTCAAGATCGCCTAGCTGCTTTAGAGGGTGGTGAGGCTTGTATTGCAACTGCATCGGGCATGGCCGCTATCTTAAGCACCGCAATGGCTCATTTACAAGCCGGTGACCACGTGGTGTGTTCACGATCGGTATTTGGCGCCACTATTCAATTATTTTCGACCATTTTGGGGCGTTTTGGCATCACCACAACTTATGTTGATGTCGGTGATAGTAAAGCATGGAAAGCGGCAGCGCAGCCTAATACCCGCATGTTTTATTTAGAGACGCCCTCTAATCCATTAACTGAATTAGCCGATATTGTCGCAATCGCAAAAATAGCTAAACAAGTGAAAGCTTTATTTGTAGTTGATAACTGTTTTTGCACCCCCGCACTACAGCAACCACTTCAACTAGGCGCCGATGTAGTAATTCATTCTGCGACAAAATATTTAGACGGCCAGGGACGAGTCTTAGGGGGTGCAATTGTTGGTAATAAATCGTTCATCATGGGTAAAGTGTTTCCCTATGTGCGTACTGCCGGACCCACGCTTTCAGCTTTTAATGCTTGGATTTTTTTAAAGGGTCTAGAGACGCTTGATTTACGTATGAAGCAGCAAAGTAGTAATGCCTTAGCCTTAGCAAAGTGGCTAGAAAAACAAGCTACAGTCGAACATGTTTTTTATCCCGGCCTGCATTCTCATCCGCAATACGCCTTAGGCCGCCGTCAACAAAAAGCAGGTGGGGCGATCGTCTCATTTATTTTAAAAGGCGGTAAAAAAGCTGCTTTTCGTTTAATTGATCAAACCCGTTTATGTTCAATTACGGCAAATTTAGGCGATACCCGCACCACCATTACACATCCCGCCACTACTACCCATGGTCGCATTGCGCCCGCGGCACGTAAGGCCGCGGGTATTAGTGATGGCTTAGTGCGAGTGGCGGTGGGGCTTGAAAATATCGATGATCTCATTGCTGATTTTAAGCTTGCCCTGAGCAAGAACGCTTAACTACTAAGTCTATAAGCTGTTTAGTCGCTTAGTTAATGAGGCAGGTCTTTAAACCAGCAAGTCTAGCCTTTCAATCAGCAGACCTAACTGGTTTGACTTAAAGTTGGAAAATTACCTTATTGCAATAATCGACGCGGATCATTAATGGGTCGTAGGGGCATGATATGAATTTTATGGGGATCAAATTCTAAGAAGGCAGTGCTTCCAAGTTGAATTTCTAGACGCTTAATTTCCGCGGCTGATGCTTCCCACACTAAAGACTCCTTAGCTTTGCCGATACTAAAACGCACCACTGCAATTTGACCTAAAGAACTAAGGTGTGCAACCTGAGCAGGCAGGAAGTTGGCAGCAGCTTGGTTATGAACCGTTAAGCCATCTTGCGGGATCACCCAAGCAACTGGGCTAGCGGGGGGAATTTTGCCCTTATCTAGCACTTCAAAGTGACAGTCGTTATCTTGCCAATCTAAGCGCCCAGCATTAAAAATACCCTGAAACACATTGGGAATACCAACTAATTCAGCTACCCTTGAGTTGCGTGGTTTTTGAAAGAGTTCATTGGGAGCTGCAGTTTGCAGACCAATACCATGATCAATGACAGTAATGCTATCGGCCAATAAATTTGCCTCACGTAAATCGTGGGTCACTAAGATAATTGGAATTGCTAAATCTGCGCGTAATTCTGCCAAAATTTGATACAGGTTTTGGCGAGTGGGGTTATCGATCGCAGAAAATGGTTCATCTAATAGTAGCACTTGAGGATTTCTTGCTAAAGCACGGGCAATGGCAACGCGTTGCTGTTGCCCGCCCGATAGCTGACTTGGTAAACGGTCAGCGAAGTCACTCATAGCCATTCGCTTTAACCATTCATGTGATTGTGCAAGGCGAGCGACTTTTGAAAGACCACTATTTTCTAAGGCAATGACAACGTTATGAAGTGCAGAAAGGTGTGGAAAGAGTGCGTACTGCTGAAATAAAAAACCACATGAGCGTTCGGCTGGCGATAAATTTATGGCCACTTGATGAGCTTGTGTAGTTGAAAACCAGACTTTATTGTTGCACTCAATTAAGCCTAACTCGGGCTGATGTAAGCCTGCGATAGCTCGAAGGGTGGTCGTCTTACCGCTCCCAGATGGGCCAACTAGCGCATGTAGTTCACCTGCCGCACAACTTAGATTGATTTCTAAAGGAATGGTTGGGTGATAGAAATTACCATGCGATTCGCTTTTGATACGAACTTTAAGCATTAGCTTGTCCATCGTCGGCGAGCAATTCGATTAGAACTAGAGCCAAAAAACCCATAAGAAATGGCAATAGCACATAAGGAAATGCCTAATAATAATAAAGACAACATGCCTGCCCCTTGGGTATTAAAACTTTGTACTTGGTCGTAAATTGCAATCGAAGCTGTTTTTGTTTTACCTGGAATTGCCCCGCCAATCATGAGGATGACACCAAATTCACCTAAAGTATGGGCAAAAGTTAGGACCGCAGCACTTAACACGCCACGCCAGGCAAGGGGGAGGTTGATGTGATAAAAAATTTGCCAAGGCTTTAAACCGCAAACTTGGGCAGCCTCTTGTAGGGTTGGCGGAATTGCTTCAAAGGCGCGTTGAATGGGCTGAATTGCAAACGGCAGATTTACAATTAATGAGGCGATAAGAATGCCTAAAAAGGAAAAAACCAAAGGCTCGCCAAACAATGTTTTGCCGCTAAAGCCAACTAATAAGTAATAACCCAAGACGGTGGGGGGGAGAACTAAGGGTAGCGCCAGAATAGCTTCAAGCCACGGCTTCCATTTACCAGCGCTGACTAAATGATGGGCAAGCCAAATGCCAATCGGCAAAATAATCAACAAGGTGCAAGCAGCAAGTTGCAGCGATAAGTAAATGGCTTGGGTATCAATCATGAGGGCAATTGCACCTATATTAGCTTAAAGCAGGCCATTTTATGAGTCTTGATCAGCCTATGGGGGGGTGAGCTAGTTTGGTGCTATTTAAGCGAGTAAAACTAATCTTAGGGTTAATACTTACTTTATAGAAAGATATTATATATAATTTGAAATAAGTTTTTATTTAACTTATAATCGGTAAGTAAAAGTAAATAAAGCTATAAGCTAGTAAGTATATCTGACTAGCAAAAAAAAATGCAGTAACCAGAGAGAAAATATTTAACAGCAAGATGACTAAAGCTCAGCAAAAAATTGATTTAAAGAAAATGCGCACTTCTGCTGATAGTGCTTGTAATTTAATGAAAGTACTTTCTAACCGTAATCGGCTAATGCTCTTGTGTGAAATTAGTCAAGGTGAAAAATGTGTAAGTGACTTAGAGCTTAATCTGGGCATTGTGCAACCTACTTTATCGCAGCAATTAACGATTTTACGTACTCAAAAATTAGTAAAGACTAGGCGTAGTGGTAAGCAAATTTATTATTCCTTAGCGAGCCCCATTGCAGTTGCTGTAATGGAATTGTTGTATCAGCACTATTGTAAAAAATAACCAGGAGCTAATATGCAATGTAATGTGAGTAATCCAGATCGGTATTTGCGAATTTTGGTCGGCGTGGTTTTAATTATCTTGACAGTAATGGGGGTAATCGGCATGTGGGGTTGGATTGGCATTGTGCCGCTTGCAACAGGAATTTTTCGTTATTGCCCCGCCTATACCTTGCTTGGTATTGGCGGTAATAAATCGGCGAAATAATTTCTTTTAAGAAAAATGAAATAAGCGTTTAATGTATGTCGTTAAAAGATAGTAAGATTCGTGCACAAATACGTCTGGCCCCAGAAAGTTTTTTGGGGCCAGACGTAATTGCAGATATTAATCAACACGGCTTAGATAAAAAGCGCCGTGGTTTTTTGCGCCAAGGCCTAGTTGCTGCGACAAGTGGTACGCTTGGTAGCGTGGCTGCTAGTTTATCTACCAATGTTTTTGGGGCAACTGACGGCGACCCCGCAATCCTAGAGAAACAAGTATGGCAAACCACCCTAGGAAAAAATGTTGCCACTATGCCCTATGGCACGCCATCAATTTATGAGGCCAATTTAATTCGACGTGAATCGCCTGGCCTAACTCGCGTCTCGGCTGCTTCGGTAGCCTTTACGCCTTTACAAGGGCTGTTTGGCATCATTACCCCAAATGGCTTGCACTTTGAGCGGCAACATCAGGGCTGGTACAACATTGATCCTAATGTACATCGCTTAATGATTAATGGTTTGGTAAAAAATAGCCGCGTGTTTACGATGAGTGATTTAATGCGCTTGCCCTCAGTCTCACGCATTCACTTTATTGAATGTGGCGCAAATACTGGCTTAGAGTGGGGCAATGTCGCCGTACCTACAGTGCAATATACCCATGGCATGCTGTCTTGCTGTGAGTTTACTGGTGTGCCACTCAGCCTGTTGTTGGATGTGTGTGGGGCTGATTTAAAAAAGGGCAAATATCTATTGGCTGAAGGTGGTGATGGCTCTGGTATGACGCGTACGATTAACTTAGATAGCGCGCTGAAAGATAGCATCGTTGCTTGGGGGATGAATGGCGAAATGTTACGCCCTGAAAATGGCTTTCCATTGCGTTTAGTTGTGCCTGGCGTGCAGGGCGTTAGTTGGGTTAAATGGTTGCGACGACTCGAGGTTGGTGATATGCGTTATGGCACTAAAGATGAAGCGGTCCATTACAACGATTTAATGCCCGATGGTTTAGCGCGCCAATACACCTCAATTCAAGAATGTAAGTCGGTAATTACCACCCCATCTGGCGGTCAACAATTATTAGAAAAAGGTTTTTATAACGTAACTGGATTAGCATGGTCTGGGCGTGGCAAGATTAAACGGGTTGATGTTTCAGTTGATGGCGGCAATAACTGGCGTACAGCAAGATTAGAGACACCAGTTTTAACAAAGGCCTTGACACGCTTTAATATCGACTGGACTTGGGATGGCGCACCTGCAATTTTGCTTTCACGGGCTATCGATGAAACGGGTTATGTACAACCCACTATCAAAATGTTACGCGATGTGAGAGGTACGCGTTCAATTTATCATAACAATGCAATTCAGGCTTGGAAAATTGATAGTAATGGTGAGGTGAGTAATGTGCAGGTTGGCTAAGATTTTTCGGCACCCCGCTTGCTGCAAAATATTGCAAATTATATGGCTTGGGCTGGCTATTAACATTGCGGCACCTAGTAACGCCCAGAACGTCGCGAACCCTTCTTTACAAGGGTCTTCAACTAGCTTGCTACATTATCAAGGCATCAGTAGGGTTGCAACGCCCGCTGAGGTCAGTGCATGGGATATCGATGTGCGCCCCGATTTTCAAGGATTACCCAAAGGTTCGGGTTCTGTTGCACAAGGTCAAGTGCTATGGGAGGCTAAATGCGCCAATTGCCATGGCACCTTTGGTGAATCGAATGAAATTTTTACCCCTATCGTCGGTGGAACGACACAGGCCGATGTGAAGTCAGGGCGGGTTGCTTCACTTAACGATAATAAGCAGCCGCAGCGCACCACCTTAATGAAGGTATCAACCTTATCTTCACTTTGGGATTATATTTATCGGGCGATGCCATGGAATGCCCCTCGGACGCTATCGAGCGATGATACTTTTGCTTTGCTTGCTTACATCCTTTCTTTGGCTGAAGTAGTTCCCGATAATTTTATTTTAAGCAATGCAAACATTGCCGAAGTTCAAAATAAAATGCCAAACCGAAATGGCATGAACTTAAATCATGGCTTATGGGATGTGCGTGGCAAACCCGATATCCAGTCAAAAGCGTGCCTAAATAATTGTGTGGCTTTTGTACAAATTGGCTCAAGTTTGCCAGATTATGCGCGTAATGCTCATGGTAATTTAGCTGAGCAAAATCGTGAGTATGGCCCCTATCGCGGGGTTAACACCACCAAGCCCCCGTTGGCAGAATTGCCACGCCAAATTGCCGCAACTCCTCTTGCAGTTAGTGTGCTTGCCACTAAAATAACTGGCGCAAAATTGCTTTTTAGAGATAGTAATTGTTCCGCTTGTCATGCCGACCATAGTAAGCTGGTGGGGCCTTCAATTACCGATGTGGCGAACAAATATCGTGGTCAGGTAGGTGCTGAGGCTAAACTAGTGACAAAAGTAAAACAAGGTGGATCAGGGGTCTGGGGGCCAATACCAATGCCTCCGCACCCCGATTTATCTAATAAAGATTTACAGGTTTTAGTACATTGGATGTTGACTGGGGAATAAACTTCCCTGCGGTGGTCAACAGTTGTTATGATTTATCTATATAAGTTGTTCGAGTTTGACTGAAGGAGTGTTTATGAATAAGCAGCGACGAGAAGTATTAAAGTACTCGGCCGTTTTTGGATTGATGGCTGCAGCAGGGTTAATTAGCGAGGCTCAAGCACAGGCTTGGAATAAAGCAGCTTTTGAGGGCAAAAGTCTTGATGATGTTTTTAAGGTGCTAGGCAGCGCGCCTGAGAAATCAGGTGCAGTTACCTTAAACGCACCCGATATTGCTGAAAATGGGGCGGTAGTTCCGGTTGGTATTTCCACTACTTTAAAGGCTGATCAATTAGCCATTTTGGTAGAAAAAAATCCGAGCGCTTTGGCGGCTATGTTTTTTATTCCAGCTGGCACCGAACCCTTTGTCACGACCCGCATTAAGATGGGTCAAACTTCAAATGTCTATGCCTTGGCAAAGGCTGATGGTAAATGGCTCATGTCTTCAAAAGAGGTGAAGGTTACTTTAGGTGGTTGCGGCGGGTAATGCAGCAGCTGATCAATTCTGCAATAAATGTAATTTCTGCAGGGGTTTTCCCCTCGATCTATTAAGGAGCAATAATGGCTGATCCAATGCGCGTAAGAGCAACCGAAAACGGCGGTGTAGTTGATGTAAAAATTTTAATGAAACATGATATGGAATCTGGTCAGCGTAAAGATGCTGCAGGAAAAGTAATTCCTGCTTGGTTCATCAGTACGTTAAATGTAAAGGCACAGGGTAATGATGTTTTTAATGCACAGTTTGGGCCAGCGGTTTCAAAAGACCCATTTTTGAATTTTAAATATAAGGGCGCCAAAGGCGATAAGTTGGTGGTAAGTTGGATCGATAGCAAAGGTGACAAGCGCACCGATGAAGCAACCGTTGGTTAGGTTTATGATGGGTTTTAAATAATAAAGGGCGCAGACCATGAGACAAGTTATTGAGTCGGGTTTTAAATGGGTTTATGCAGGGTTATTTTTTGCGCTAGCTAGCAGCCTGCAAGTGCATACTGTGCAAGCCCAAAGTGCTAGTGATGGGATAGCGAAGTATCGCGAAATGATTGCCGATGGAAATCCTTCTGAATTATATGAAGCGGCAGGGGAAGAGTTATGGAAAAAACCCATGGGCCCCAAAAATGCCAGCTTAGAAAAATGTGATTTAGGTCTTGGCCCCGGCTTAGTTGAAGGCGCTGCTGCACAGTTACCCCGTTACTTTAAAGATACTAACCGGGTACAAGATCTTGAATCGCGTTTAATGACATGCAGAGAAAAAATACAGGGTATCGACCCTCAGGCTACGATTGATGCGCCATTTCAGGTGGGCCCTAAAAAAGAAATGGAAGCATTGGTTGCTTATGTAGTGACACTTTCGAAAGGTAAAAAAATTAATGTTGGCACCACCCATCCTAAGGAAAAAGAAATGATTGCTTTAGGTAAGCGGGCCTTTTTCTTTGAAGGTGGGCCAATGGATTTTTCATGTGCCTCGTGCCACGGCGAAAATGGCAAGCGAATACGCTTGCAAGACTTGCCAAATATTACTACCCAAGCAGGAGCTGCTTTAGGTTGGGGTTCGTGGCCAGCCTATCGCGTTTCTAGCGGTCAATTTTGGACCATGCAACAGCGTTTAAATGATTGTTTTCGGCAGCAACGTTTTCCTTTCCCAATTTATGGTTCGGATGTAACAATTGCTTTATCAATCTATATGGCAGCTACTGCCAACGGGGGTATTGTGCAAACCCCTGGCTTAAAACGATAAGAACGGATTTGATCATGATTAAATTTATTCAGCAATATCTGCATACAGTAGCGCTAGCATTAGGGCTTATTATTAGTCTCGCCTTAGGAGTGTTGAGTTTTTCAGGGGCTGCAATTGCTCAGCAAAAAGCCGATCCAGCGTTTCAAAAAATGATGCAAGGTGGTTTTAAGGCTGAAGGCATCGCAGGTTTAGATCGTATTCAACAAGATGAAACTCAGGCTTTTTGTTCTGATGTCGACTTTGCTAACGGTAATAGTAAAGCCGCCACTGCTAAACGTGAAACAATTCAAAAGTTAAATATGGCGGAAATTCAACTTCCCTCAGATTTTATATACATAGGCGATTGGAAAAAGGGCGAGGCAATTGCACAAAGTGGCCGTGGTGCCACCTGGACTGATAGCGCCAAAACCCCTGTTGGCGGCGGATGCTATAACTGTCATGAAATTAATAAAAAAGAAATTTCTTATGGCAATATCGGCCCTAGCTTATGGAATTACGGTAAAACGCGTGGCTACTCTAAGCAAATTATGGTGTACACCTGGAATAGGATTAGCAATTCAAAAGCCTATAACGCATGCAGTAACATGCCTCGCTTTGCTCATTTTAAATTATTAAATGAAAAACAAATTCAAGATGTAATGGCCTTATTATTAGATCCGCAGTCACCAGTAAATCAATAAGGTTTTATGTCGATTAATCGCCGTGAGTTTCTGCAGGCTTTAGCAATAGCCACTGCAGGTGGAATGGGTTTGAGCGCAGATTTTGCCCGTGCCCAAAGTGCAGCAAAAAAATTCTATGATCTACCAGCCTTTGGTAATGTGCACTTAATGCACTTTACCGATTGTCATGCCCAGTTATTACCGATTTATTTTCGTGAGCCAAATGTCAATTTGGGGGTGGGCCCTCAAGCAGGACAGATGCCACATTTAGTAGGCGATTATTTTTTAAAGTCGAATGGCATTGCAGCAGGTACGCCTGATGCTCACGCATTTACCTATCTTGACTTTAGCGCAGCCGCACAAAATTACGGCAAGATGGGTGGTTTCGCTCATCTTTCTTCTCTCATTCAACAAGTAAAAGCTTCTCGACCTAATGCTCTTCTATTAGATGGTGGCGATTCATGGCAGGGCTCGGGTACGGCGCTATGGACTAAAGGCCAAGACATGGTTGACGCCTCTTTAGCGCTAGGGGTTGATGTGATGACGGCTCACTGGGAAATGACTTTGGGTGAAAAACGTGTACTTGAAATTGTGGAAAAAGATTTTCGTAACAAGATTTCATTTTTAGCTCAAAACATCAAGACTGCCGATTTTGGTGATGATGTTTTTAGTCCTTATATAATTCGGCAAATGAATGGGATTGCGGTGGCTATTATTGGGCAGGCTTTTCCTTATACCCCAATTGCTAATCCACGCTACTTTGTACCTAACTGGACCTTTGGAATCCAGGAAGAAAATTTACAAAAAAACATTAATGAAGCAGTTGGTAAAGGCGCTAAAGTCGTCATCTTACTTTCTCATAACGGCATGGACGTCGATTTAAAATTAGCTTCACGGGTTACGGGCTTGCATGCCATATTAGGCGGCCACACTCATGATGGAGTGCCGATTCCAGTTAAAGTCAAAAATAGTTCGGGAGTAACATTAGTGACCAATGCTGGCTCTAATGGTAAATATTTAGGGGTTTTAGATTTTGAAGTAAAGGGTGGCAAACCGGTTGATTTTCGTTATAAGCTATTGCCAATTTTTTCTAATTTATTACCTGCTGATAGTGGCATGAATCAATTAATCCAAAAAATTCGTGCACCCTTTGAGGCTAAATTAGCTGAAAAGTTAGCGGTAACCGAAGCCTTACTCTATCGTCGCGGCAACTTTAACGGTAGCTTTGACCAAGTTATTTTAAATGGACTAATGTCCCAGAAAAATGCTGAGATTGCCTTTTCCCCTGGGTTTCGCTGGGGCACTTCGTTGCTTCCTGGCCAAACTATCACCATGGAAAATCTCCTTGATCAAACTGCTATTACTTATCCGTATACCACCGTCTCTAACATGACGGGGGCGACGATTAAAAATGTTTTAGAAGATGTCGCTGATAATTTGTTTAATCCCGATCCTTATTATCAGCAAGGTGGCGATATGGTGCGAGTCGGCGGGTTGCAGTACACCATTGATCCAGTTGCCTCAATGGGCGGGCGAATTTCAAATCTGCGGTTAAATGGTAAACCGCTCGATGCTGATAAATCCTACCGCGTGGCTGGCTGGGCTCCCGTTAGCGAAGACTCGAAAGATCTGGGCGGAGAGCCAATTTGGGATGTAATCGCGCGACATTTGCGCGAAACTAAAATTATTAAGGCGGTCAAATTAAATGAACCAGCAGTAAAGGGTGTTAATAATAACCCTGGAATGGTGGCCTTAAATTAGTCTTAAAACTGACTCATAAGGACTTCACGATGATTATCAATAATAAAATAACAGCTACAGTTTTTCTTGCTTTTACCTTGCTCTTGACTGCGCTACTACCTCAGTTTACCTTTGCGCAAAATACTGGTACTCCAACGCAAGTGGTCTATCACGTAGATGATGCTGAAACTCAAGGATTAAAAGCTTTGCGTAATATTCGTAACCATTTAGATACTGCACCAAGTACGAAAATTATTGTAGTAACGCATGCTAATGGCGTCGATATATTGATAGAGGGTGCTAAAGATAAAAAAAATAATGTTGAATATGCCCCCTTAGTATCAGCCTTAAAGTCGCGTGGGGTACGTTTTGAGGTGTGTGAAATTACACTAAAAAATCGGAATTTGAAAAAAGAGCAGTTTATTTTAGACGCTGATTTTACGCCGTCTGGTGTCGTGCGCATTGCCGATCTTCAAGCAAAAGACCATTTTGCTTACATTAAACCGTAACTG
The DNA here is from genome assembly GCA_903944725.1 of uncultured beta proteobacterium. Lineage (GTDB taxonomy): Bacteria > Pseudomonadota > Gammaproteobacteria > Burkholderiales > Burkholderiaceae > Polynucleobacter > Polynucleobacter hahnii. The sequence goes on along the minus strand of CAJASX010000065.1, from coordinate 1,676 downwards.
TAGTACTTTACTAATTGCGCTGTTCGGCCAATGGGCATTGGCGCAGAGCACTGGTTTGCCAACTGGTAATGCAGTGCTCAATCAAATTCAACCGATTGAAGTAGCTAAACAAGTTTATTTTGTACAGGGCTTGCCAGAAATGGGGAGCGCCCAAAATCAAAATTTTATTTCAAATGCAGGCTTTGTTATTACTCCCAAAGGGGTGGTGGTCATTGATGCCTTAGGCTCACCCGTTTTAGCCGAGCAATTACTGCAAAAAATTAAGACCATGACTCGGCAGAAGGTGGTTGCAGTAATTGTGACGCATTATCACGCTGATCATATCTATGGCCTACAAGCTTTTCGTGAAGCTGGGGCAGTTATTTATGCCAATGAAAACGGTAAAGTCTATTTAAACTCAGATGCTGCACAACAACGGTTAATTGGCTCACGAATTGATTTTGCACCATGGATTAATCAACACACGAAACTAATTGCTGCCGATCATTGGGTGAAGGATCGCTTTAAATTAATAATTGGTGGGGTTGAGTTTTTGCTGATTAGAGCAGGCCCTGCTCATACAGCCGAAGACCTGATGGTGTATGTTCCAAGTAAGCAGGTATTATTTGCGGGGGATTTAGTTTTTAATGGCCGTATTCCATTTGTCGGTAATGCCGATAGTAAAAGTTGGATCACTTCTTTGCAGCAAATTGAAAAGTTGCAAGCTGCAATAATTGTACCTGGGCATGGTGCTTATTCTACTAATCCACAGCGAGATATTGCTTTTACGAGTGATTATTTACGCTATCTGCGTACTTCGATGACACCAGCTGCCCGTAATTTAGATGCCTTTGATGAGGCCTATCAAGCGACAGATTGGTCAGAATACGAGGGCATGCCATTGTTTCGGGCGGCAAATCGCATGAATGCTTATAACGTGTATCTCTCCATCCAAGAAGAGTAATTTCATTTAAAATAAGGGCATGATCCAGATTGCCAGCAAATTCTATTTTAATTACAGTTTTTTTAAGACAGTTTTTATTGTTATAAGCCTTTTTTTTGCGAATACGTTTTGTTTTGCTGCTGATGCTGCACTAAAAAATGGCAAGCTAATTGAAGAAACAAAGTGCTATGCCTGCCATGCTAAAAAATCGGGGTTTGGTAATGGCGATCTAATTTATACCCGTAGCGATCGTAAAGTTGCTAATTATCAACGCTTAAAGGCGATGGTTGCAATTTGTAATAGTGAACTTCGGCTCGATTTATTTCCAGAAGACGAAGCAGATGTCGCCCAATATTTAAACCAACAGTTTTATCATTTTAAGATTAATTAAGCTCGTGCCAAGCTCTGCAGATCTGCTTCACCTTAGTCAACATGTATTGTGGCTTACCTTCGGCGTAACAATTTTGCTAGGTGCTTTAATGCAATGGTCTAGTTTTTGTACGATGGGCGCGGTTTCTGACATCTTAGTGATGTCTGATTACACCCGATTGCGCCAATGGTTCTTGGCTATTGGGGTGGCCATGATTGGGGTGGCCATTTTGGCGTCGCTTGGCCATATTGATACTAGTAAATCGATCTATACCAGTAATCGTTTATTGTATTTATCTACTATTATTGGTAGCGTTTGTTTTGGTTTTGGGATGGTGTTGGCTTCAGGTTGCGGTAGCAAAACCTTAATTCGGATTGGTGGCGG